>CALLAG010000137.1 GCA_938002705.1 uncultured Saprospiraceae bacterium
TACTGTACCGTTTATCGGTTCTTGATTTAAGAACGGACTCCCTTTCACTTGTGCATAGCTCGATTTGAGATCTTTAAATGGCATTGTAGCGGCATTTCTATTTAGAAAAGAAAGTCCTGCATTAAGAGAGTTAGTAGCCGCTGTACTTACACTGCTTCCACCGCAACCTGTGCTTCCTACGCTGCTGTTACCACCACCGCTACCGCCAGGGCACTGAGCACTTAATGAAAAGATGCAAAGCATTGAGATAGTTAAAGAGAAAAGTAGCTTTTTCATAATAATTTATTTTTTAGTGCAACTAAAAATAACGTATTTAATTAAGTATAAAAAATAATTTGATTGCAAGGCATCATAATGGACGACAATTATTCCGTCTTTTATTAACAAAGCATTCATATAATGAACTTAACTAAAACTTAGTGCCTGACTATCATGATCATAATCGAGTTAAGAAATCCTATTTTGAGAATTGTGACTATCAGTTATTAGGTATCTACGTCTAAAAGAAAATAAATCACTTAATGTATTCAAAAGCCGATAGTCACATATAATTAAAACGGGATATTGCAACTGTTCGTAGAACTATGTCAGTACACATGGATGGCCTTAGTACTCGATTGATTTATACCTCATTATGCTATTAAGTGACCTTTCCGACATAATCAAGACATATCATTAAGGCGTTATTATTTAATACAAAAAGCCAAACATCCACATAGGGATCTTATTGCCTACACCTACAAGCACATCATCTATCACCACATAGCTATGGTCGACTTTGGCTATTTGTTTATAAGATTTCTTCTGGCCTCCTACCTCAAAGGTATATTTGTTATCTACCAAGAAGTCGCCGCTCTTGGCTAGATTAATCAGATGTTTGTGAGATATCTGATTTGCAAAAAATGTTTCTCTCAAGGTGCCTACGTTAATTTGACTTTTGTTGATCATGTATAGTAGATTGGTATTTTGTAGATACACCTTATCTGGCTTTGCTATAGAGGTGTATGATTTTTTGGGATGCCATAGGAGCTTAAGTATAGAAGCTTTATCTAGGTACTGCAGATAAGTATTAAGCGTGGCCCTATCTATGCCTAAGGTACTGGCCAGCTTAGTAGAGTTAAGTTGGAATGGAACCTGAGTAGATATTATGTATATCAACTTACGGAGCTTGGCTGCATTATGGATACTCAACTTTACGGTAAGTGGCATATCTGTCTCTAAGATTAGGTTAGTTACATTAAGCAACTTGTGATGATAAGACTCCTCCCCATCTAGATGGAATGGATAGTATCCGTACTTAAGGTAAGTCCTAAGAAGCGACAATGGCTTTAGTTTAGTTACGATCTCATGTGCTATCTCTATATGATTGTCTAACAATTCCTCCAGAGCATAAGACTTTAAGTCTTGATTGGTCTTGACATTAATATATTCTCGAAGTGAGAAACCTGGCATCTCATAGATAACAGCTCTCCTACTAAGGTCCGCTTTACCTTTATGTATCTCCATCGCTGAAGAACCTGAGACGACCACCTTAAGGTCTTTGTACTTATCATTGATATTCTTGAGCTCCCTACTCCAGTTCTCATATTTATGGATCTCGTCTACATACAGGTGTGTCCCATCATTGTTGTAATGATATTTGGCTATGTCCACAAGCTTATAACTTGAAAGCAGAACATCATCCATTGTGATATAGAGTGCCTTACTATCTGTCCCATGAGTCTCTTGGATATGCTGGAATATCATAGTCGTCTTCCCCACTCCTCGTGCACCTATTATGAAAATAAGCCTCTCATTCCAATCTATATCGTCTGCGTAATCTCTCCGATAATTAATCTGTCGGGTATCCTTAGTTAAGGCTGCTAATGTTTCTTGATATTCTACATAGATGTCTTCCATATTCCTAAGAATTTACATAAAAATACAACAATTGATGTGTCTAATCAACAATATTATATATAAATTGATGAATGTATACATCAATTTTAAATTTAAAATGCTGTATACATCCATCACATATGCACAAAAGTGATGTTTCTATTCATCAATTATTAGTTTCTCACAGCTGAAATATTGAAGTGAATAGTATGATTTCATTATCCCCACCCATACAACAAAAAAAAAGAGGAACAGTCTCCCGCTCCTCTTTTCTAATAATATTTGAAATCTTATATTTCTTATTTCACCAAAGTAACATTACCGACTTTGACATATTCAGAATCATTGATACAAGTTACCTTAAGACAGTAACTGTAGACATCTGGAGCTAACTCTTTGCCCTTATAAGTACCATCCCAGCCTATCGCTTGATCAGTAGATAAGAAGACTTCCTCTCCCCATCTATTCTGCACTAAGAGCTCCATCGTTCTGACGAATTTACTTCTTACAAGAAGCACATCATTAACGTCATCACCATTAGGTGAGAATGCCGTAGGTAGGAATACATCTTCTTCATTACACTGAGGCGGCACGACGTTAAGTATAAATACCTGAGATGATGACTCACAACCTAACGCTGTGATACATGTAACGCTATACTGTGTCAGTTCTTCTGGACTTACTTCTATAGTCTGTCCTGTCTCACCCGTACTCCATAGATACTCGCAATCTGGATCACCTTCTGCTGTAAGTGTTACTGTCTCACCTAAGCATATGAATGGATTACCATCAACATCAATATTAGTAGGCGGTACTGTGATAGTTACTGATGGATTATCCACCATAACATCATACGAGTACATACTATCTTGTCCTGTGGCTATTGAGGTTATGACAACGTTGAATGTCTTATCTGCATCTGCTGATGCTGTTAACTTTGGTGTCCCTTGACCGTCGATGATACATCCGTTATCTTCCCATAGGTAGGTGAAGTCTTCTAGATCACAATCATCATTCATAACTACACATAACTGGAACGTGTCTCCTATACATACTAAGTTCATATCTGGACCAGTAATCGTTACTGACTCCAGGCACTCTTCAGTGTCGTCTACATCTCTTATCAGCACTATCGTATCCATATCAGTACATCCAAAATTATCTTCTACTTTGACGACAACTGTCATGGTGTCCATAGGAGGATCATATCCTTCAAGAGGATTACCTGTATATATATTATCTCCTGCAAGTGTGCACCATGTTACCATTGCACTATTAGCGTTAGTCTCAGCGGGGACGACAGGTGTCTCATCTTCTCCATATGTTATCGTATCTGCAGCAACGAATATATCTATCTCACCGACGAATATCTCAATAGAGACATCTTCCATAGGACACACTGCTGATGAGTCACTAAGCGTCACCACATAGTTACCTTCCATATCATATGTATAAGTCGGGTTGACTTCATTAGTCATCGGACTGCCATCACCAAAATCCCACCATCCATTGCCATCAAGCATGTTAGGCGCTTCGTCAAACATGACAGTAAGCGATCCACAAGAATCTATAGTAGACATAAACTGTTGTAGTGGCTCATTAGTAGATATCTCAAATCTGATTGTATCTACAGACGTACATCCTAAGTCATTACTTGTACATAAGACAAAAAAGAAATCATCTTCTGCGTCTACAGGTACACCTATGACTGGACTATTAGTATCAGCTCCTGAGATCAGTTGTCCGTCTCCGCCTTTCCACTCGTAAGTGATGATTTGGTCAATATTATTATTGGTCACTTCAAAGTTAGCCGTATCACCAGGACAGATTAAGAATGGCATACCGAATGAAAGATTAATCGCATCAGAATCTATAGTCACAGCGGCGTCGCCATATCCACAATCTCCTACATTCTCAGTAGTTCTTACATATATGACACCTGTATAATTTACACCTCCGAGTGTATTCAGAGTTGTTCCACTACCTATAATATTACTGAACTCAGCATCTGTAGACCATTCGTAATTTACATTAGGACTAGGGTTTGTCACGCATAGACTTAGTGAGTCGGTACAATTAGCCTCTAATTTATTTTCTACTTCTATATCGATAGTATCTACTATATCGTTAGTATTAATTATATCATTCGTATCGATGCCATCATCTATCGTAGTCAATACAGTACCATCAGTTAATGTAACCGTAAGAGAGAAGTCTATATCCTCTCCTAATGGTAATGTAACATCTATCGGGCTACCAGTATAAGTTACACCATTGATCACCCATACAATAGACTCTACATCCACACAAGCTGGATAAGTAGATAGATCTGTAAATGTGAATAAGCCAGTAGAGTCAAAACACTCTATTGCTTCTACAGAATAATCCAACATCAAGTCTCCACTATCATCAGGAGTAGAATAGCTTCCGCTAAATGTACCTACACAACCATTACTATATCTTACAGTAAGCGTCACATTAGTAGGGGTATCAGTAACTGGGAATGTCACAGATGGGCCATTAGTTATGGTTCCACCTACATTCCATTCTTGACTTGTTATTGTTGCTCCAGGTAACGGAGCAGTTATATCCGTAAGAGTATACTGAGTATCTCCTGTACAATCTATTTCTTCACTGACGGTAAGCTCTGGCTGTCGGCTCAGTGTATATTGCTGTGCTGAAGATGAGATGACACATCCATTATCATAAGTCACCGTGACTTGTAAGTTGACTACTTGGCCTTCCATTACTGGAAGTGTTACAGTGCTCGTTGTATAAGCAACACCATCTATGAGCCAGTCATAAGAGATAGGATTAGCCATCATGTTACCACCAGACAATGTGGCATTAAATACAACATCTAATATAGTACCTTCAGCTACACATCCATTACCTGCATCATTACCTATAACTATTGTCGGCAAAAACTCGCTCCTATCTACTGCACGTGTAAAGTTGATGTTACATCCGTTATCTGAGTCTATCATAAGATTAACCGAAAGGTTATCTCCTGATACTTCTATCTGTACTGGGCTACCTACTAAGTTAGTCACAGTACCGTTATCATCTATAGTCCAGTTGACTTCATTATTACCAGTTACTCCAGTAGAAGTATTGGTTAATTCTATGAGAAAACCATTGGCTGTACAGTTTAATAATTTTGTTGTGAATGCTCCACTCGGGAATATATCACTTAAGTTTATTGTTCTTGTTACTTGACTTACACAGCCTGAACTGGATACTACCTCAAGGGTAACATCTATGGTCTGGGCATTGCCTACATCTATAATGACTGGGTTACCAGTATATTCTGTGGTACCAGCTGTAGAGCTGACTGTCCACGTCCATCCTGTAGCACATGACATTCCAGTAGGATCTATAGATATATCTGAGAGTCTTACGAAGTTGCCGTTTTCGCATGATTCGAATTCTGCAGTGAAGTCAGCATCAAGAGGCGTAGATGTCGTGCTTACTACCCTCTCTGTGGATGTTGTACAACCATCACTGTTTCTAGTAGCTTCTAATCTTACTGTGTACTTTCCCGTCGTAGGATAAGTAAATGTAGGGCTAACTTCAGTAGAAGTTAATGTTGTACCTGGATAATCAAAAAACCACATGTAACTATCTGCACCCGTCGTCAGGTTGTTAAATGTCATTGTATTATCACCATCACAATCATTGTCTAATACCTCAAAGTCTGCAATAATTGGATCCGTACATACCCTTACGGTATACTGAAAATCTCTTCTTACCGTAGAGAATAAGACACCATCACGATACTCCTCTACACATATACCTACGACAAATGTACCCACTGTATTAGGTGTACCCGTAAGTCTACCTGTCTGAGGATTAATTGTTAGAGGATCTCCTCCTAATACATTATTAAGATTATAAGGTGGTTGCCATACCACAGTAGAGTAAGGAGGATTAGATGGTATCGAAGGTTGAGGATTATCTATAGTTGCTCCTTGGGTAGGTGTACATAATTTATATACTAACACGTCCCCGTCTGGATCTACTGCTGAGTGATCAAAATCTATTTCTTGATTAGTACACACATATACATCAGGCCATTGTACGAATGCTGGCTGACTGTTACACTCTTCCAGAGCATCTTCAGTTATACAAGTAAAGAAAGTTACACCCGTCTCCAGTGGATCTTCTATATTATTCAATATGACATTACGACAACATCTCTGGTATGATAAGCAATAACCTAACTTGTTATAAGGTAAGCTCACAGTGCCTGTATAGGTTGATTCATGCACACATACAGGATTACCTATGGCGCTACAATCAAATAACAAATCATTAGTAATCGTATCTTCACTTACGAATGGTAAATCTATTCTACCTAAGTTACCAAGATGCGGTTGTAATGATCCAAAAATATCGAATATACCTACGACGGCGGGGTCATCAAACTGTGCATCGTCTGCACCGTTTTGGCAATCTCTTCTGACTGTCAGTGTGACCTCATATAGATCATTACCAAGACATGTATATCTTAAGTCTCCTCCAACAATATGTGTTGCTGACATATCTGTACAGACAAATGTCATAGATACCAGACAGAAGAATATGGCTTGTTTTATTCTTGTTTTTATTGACATGCGGATCTTCTTAATTCAATTTAATTTAATACTCTAACTCTTACAATCTCTGCTTTTCTCTGACGAGAAGCTTCAGGACTGTATACTGAGAGACGTCTATTGCTATATGAATCAGATATACCTGATGGTGCTATCTCTTCACCAAAAGATATTTCGGTTACGACTAATTTGCCAGACGCTACATAAGGAGCTAATACACCGTTAGCATATGAAGTAATTTCATTCTTGAGACTCCATATCCTTCTTTGTCCCAACGCCAGGTTATATCTATTAGCTGCTCTCGGACTCGCGAACCCTTTGAGACTTAACTCTATGATATCACCAGAATCTAACCTCTGTTTTAACTTAGCGATAAATTTCTGAAGCTTGGCATAACCATTCTTCACATCACCCTCAAAGAAGGCCTCTACTTCAGATGCTGCAGAACTCTTAAGGTCTCCAACTAATGATTTAGCATAGTTCGTTTTAAATTCATCTTTCTTTAAGATATAATCAAAGTAGGTCTCTGAATATGTATTAGCTGTGAATAGCTTCTTAGTTCTCGGATCAGGAATATCGTTATCGTAGTATACGACGACTGGCAGATACTCATTTAGATCTATATCATTTCTACGTAAGTAGACCCTCTCCGTTACAGTGCCATCTATGACGTTATTACTATTAACGACAAGTTGCTCGGTTATGAATCCTATACGCTCTACCGTAAGTAGATAATCTCTACCAGCTACTATATCAAAGTTAAAATCGTTAGCAGTAGCATTAGTTATGACGATAGGTTCTTGCCCCTCAGCCTCTAATGTTACAGTAGCTCCTTCTAAGTCTTCTAATGTACTCTCATCAAATGTCAATACCTGAAGTTTAACTTCCTGAGGTGTCAGGAATATCTTTTTAGTAATGTCAGTCTTGGAGCAATCCTTGATACTTATGTTAGTTGTATCAGGCTTATATCCATCCTTAGTAGATACTATAATATATTCCTTATTACACTTGATTCTAAATTTATGATCGTGACCAAGATCATTAAGGTTTTCGAAAAGTAATTCTCCTGTGACGGCATCAAGAATCTGGACTCTTGCACCTAATAGAGAATCTCGGGTCTCTTCATTAAATGTCAAAGCATTTAAATCCAAAAAGATTTCTTCAATTTTGACTTTATAGATATCATAACAACAAGCCTCATAACCCTCTTCTAAGAATAGAGAACCTGTCCTGTTAGATGATATATGACCATCTATTTCATTATCTTCTAAGCTAAAGTATATGTCATTGAAGCTGGTATTAATAGGTGCAAGCATATTTTCTGCTTGAGCATATTCATTACCCGTTTTGTATGTCTTATAGACGTCGAATCCGCCCATCCCGAGATATCCATCAGAGCTAAAGTAGAGCATCCCACTTCCTGTGTGGAAGAAAGGTGTAATCTCATCATCTTTAGTATTTATATCAGCCATATTAATGGATTCTCCGTAATTGTCACCATCTATATAACTGAACCAAATATCATTTTTGCCCTTGCCACCTTCTCTATCTGAAGAGTAAAATAAAACTTCCTTATCTAGAACAATGTCATATCCTATTGTAGGTTGTGTAGAGGTGAATTCATCACCATTTATAGAAGCTGGTAATTTTGTTCCTTTTCTGAATTTCCCATCAGAATCTACATCACTTACGTATATATCACATCTTATATCTGTAGCATTTAAGTAGTTACATAGAGTATAATACATCTTACCTCCATCAGTATTAAATGCTGTATGAGCGACATGTTTTCCAGGATCTGCAACGATATCATTCATTGCATTGTCCACATCGTCTTTTTTCTTTTTCTTTAATAACTTCTTCTCATCGTCCGTCATGTCGACAGATAGGTCCTCTATCGGATTGCCACTTAACTCATCACTCTCAGAAGATAGAACCTTACTGTATACTCTTTTTGGATAGTATTCTTTACTTTCTTTCTCGAACTGCATAGAAGAGTAATAGAAATTATCATTGTAAGAAACACCTCCAAATTCTGAATAAGGTGTATTAATACTTCCTTCTATTCTATTGACATCTGTACCAAAAGATGGGTTGCTGGCTTTATCGATTGCCCAATCAATAGCCTCCATTTCTTTCTCAGCCTTAGCAGTATAATAAGGATCATCCCCTCTGTTCTCTGACAGATATAACTCGTAATTACGTCTCGCATCATCGTACTTCCCAAGGTTCTGCTGTGCTTCTGCTAACAAAAGTACAGCAAGTGGATAGCCTCCATCTTCGCTGTTGTCATTATCTAAGACATACTGAAGTTCTCTCTCAGCAGTAGTGTATGCATTAAACATTAAAGAAGATTCTCCAAAGCGATATCTCACATCCAGAGCAGTAGAATCAAACTCTACAGCTTGTGAGTAGTAATGCATCGCTTCATAGTAGTTTTTATCAGATAAGGCTTTATCAGCCGCATTCATAAAAGCCTTAAGCGATTGCGATTCTCCTCGGAAGGCACAAAGTGCCAATATTATTAGTATGTATAAATTCCTATTCATTATTAACTGGGATAATTGAGCTTAAAAAATCGGGCAAACTTTAAACTTTCCTGGCGGTTTCACATGCTTGATAATATATTGTAGATGCACTTCTGGACCTCTTCCTGAGGCACCTTCGTGCTGAGTCGCAAAACTTGAAAAATCAAGATCATAACTTGCAGCTATGAATAACTGATTAAGCTGAAAGCCAAGCTTGAAAAATAAAGTCTGGCCTCTGAATCTGTAACCAGCTCCTGCTCTGAATTGTCTTTGCTTTCCCCTCTGATCGTTAAGATAGAAGTTAAGATATCCACCTGCTATAATCTCTCTATATGTATTCTGCATCTGGTATAATGCATCTAATTGTAGATCTAACTTAGAACTAAGTTGTCTCGAGTATATTCCGTAGAAGGCTAATCTGATAGGCAGTGCCTGCGTGACACCGTTATAAAATTTAGACTGTGGCTGAGTTAAGTGATAACCTCCTACTCCTAAGTCAAGCTTGGTTCGTGTAGACTTCTGCCATCTATAATTGAGCCCCAGACTGGTTTCTATAAAGCTAAAAGACTGAAAATCAAATGCCTCTCCAGAACCGATTTCAGTATTAAAACTATTAGACTGAGTATCCCATTGGTTATCCCACGTAAGTGACGTGGGATCGAATGCTCTATTAGCGTAACCTACTAAGGCGCCGATAGTAATGGCATTTTTAGTATTCAGTACTCTTGTATAAGAACCTGATAGATTGATATTAAGTAACCTTAGATTAGAGTCCCCTTGCTTGTCATAGTTAAAGAATCCTCCTACGCCAAAGAAACCTTTTTTG
>CALLAG010000138.1 GCA_938002705.1 uncultured Saprospiraceae bacterium
TGCTTGGCCCGGTGTAGATAAGAAAGTAATAGCCGAAGCTTGTGTTGCCATTACGGAAAGTCCAACTGTCCACCACTTAGCTTCATTTCCGCCAAGGAGGTAGCCTTCTATATTCTTACTTCCTTTCGTCTTCCATATACCGTAGCCTACGATTATGGTTACAGTAAGCAATAATACAATCCAGTCAATTAATGCCATGTGTAACTATATACTATTAAAATAAAAATAGATGATGGCAACTGTAATGATATTACATATCACTACTACAAAGTACCAGCTATTCCATGAATTGAATAATGGAGACGTATCCATTAATGTTGATTTGTTTTTGTCTTTGTCTTCCATTATTACGGTCTATCTATATTAGACAAGGCTAACATATTAGCGAATATCCTGTAAGCTCCTGGTACTCCTGCCGGTAGCTGACGGAACCAAGATATAGATGTATAGACAAAATATCCTTCTCCATGCTTAGCGACTAATAGACTCCCATCGAGTGGATCTTCACCCTTATCATTACATGAAAATATAGCTTCATATTCTGGAGCCCATTCTTCAGCAAAATATAATCCTCGCTCCTGTACCCATCCATCGAAATCCTCTTCAGTTATTTTGTTGGGATGATTCATGACCCTATGTTCTGGCTTTAATATTCTCATCTCAGCATATTCGTCAGTTACTCTTCCTCGGAATAACTTGATAGGATATGGTGCCAGATCGTCAAAGTTTAATCTTCTGGATGTGTTGTATTGTGTGATGACAGTACCGCCTCGCTTAGCATAGTCAAATAGGTATTCGTTATATAGTTTGAGTGATTCTAATGTGTTGTAAGCTCTTATGCCTATGACGATGCCGTCATATCTATCGAGGTTGATATTAGCGAGGTTATCGGCTTCTATCATCTCTATGTTGTAACCTACATTAGCCAGTGATTCGGGTATCTTATCACCTGCTCCCATAAGGTAAGCTACATTTCTGCCACCAGTCTTGAGAGGTACTTTTACGATTACAGATTCTGCAGGCTTAAGTACAGTCTGTAATGGGATATGATCATAGTCTATATTAATTAATGTCTTATCGCAAGTTAGACCTCCTATGTTACAGGATGCAGATATAGTTGCCTTAGATATCTTATCTGGTGGAGTAAGTGAGAACGAATAATTTTTCTCTTGTAGCTTAAGTGGAATATCTATCTCTACAGAAGCGGGTTCTACTTTCCATCCTTGTGGTACTTGTAGCTGTAAGGTGCCTTTGACATCCGCTTTTCCAGCTCTGACTTTTACATGAAAATCCTGTGGTTTATCATTTGCAAATAGGTACATCTCTTTGGAGAAAGTCATCGTAGCTGGTGGGATAACAGCAAGCGGCTGTCTTATTTCTCCTTTTGCTCGATTGACAAACTTATAGATGACATCTCTTTGGACTTTGATTTCTCTACCTGCTATATCTAATACGAATTCTGCATCGATAGCTGCTGGACTCTGAGGGAGATTTCTCATCTCTGGGCTATCCACTTTATATATACCTAATTCTCCTCTTTGGTTTAACCAATAAGGATTAGTGAAGGGCATGGACTCATCTATATATACATTCTTAAACCATTTACTTTCAGTATTGGCTTCCAGCTTTTCTTGTAGCTTTTTGCTTTTGCCTTTAAGGCTTACATCCTTAAGACTACATTGCATAGAGCTTCTATTAGTGATCTCTATCTGGACTTCTAAGCTATCGCCATAAGTAGCAGTCTGTGTATCGGTAGATGCTTCTGCATGGATACCAAGGCATGACAATATTATCTCTTTGAGGTGCTCAGTTTTAATACTTTTCCAATGTGGGTCTTCTACTTTTCCTAATGCGTCATATATCTCAAGTAGTTGTGGTACGATAGCAGATGGATTTCTAAAATCATAATCTACAAATACCTTATCCATCATAGTTTGTATAACAGCGCCACCTCCGACTCTCGACCATGTAGTATTGATACCGTCGAACATGTTTTCTTTATCTTTAGGGATATCGCCATTGATAATTTCTAAGAATTCCTGATATGATCCTCTACCACCTCCGGATCCAAAACCTTGTGATCTGTGCTTACTTCTCGCTTGAGCGGCAATCTCACCATTAGATATACCCAGAACAGGGTAGTAAGGACCTGCATCTACGCTTATAAGATTTGTTTTATCTGCTTTTTCGAAATTCTCCCTACTTCCGTAGAACCACCATGATGTATTCATGAATTGTCTGTGAGGCTGCCATGTACCTATCTTCGCCGCTTGCTTAGGATATACTGTAGGATCATTGGCTAAATCAAATGCTTCTACTGATAACATCGCTGAACTTGTATGGTGGCCATGTGTCTTACCAGGTGTTCTGTGGTCAAATCTATTGACGATAATATCTGGCTTAAAGCTTCTTATGGCATAGAGTACATCCTCCATGACTTTCTCCTTGTCCCAGATTACTAATGTCTCATCAGGATGCTTAGAGAATCCGAAGTCATTAGCTCTTGTGAAGAACTGTTGCCCTCCATCTGTTGCCCTTGCCATCTGAAGCTCCTGACTTCTTATGACACCAAGTAATTCTTGTATTTCTGTACCTATAAGGTTCTGTCCTCCATCACCACGTGTAAGAGATAGATATGCTGTTCTGGCATGGATACCATTAGATAAGTAAGAGATTAATCTTGTATTCTCATCATCTGGATGAGCAGCAAGATATAGGGCTGATCCTAAAAAATTGAATTTTTCTAATTCTTCGTATATCTCTGCACTGCTTAGTTGCTGATTTATATTCTGGGCATAGTTATGAAAGTGCAATAGTCCTAATAATGCACAGATAATGAGTGATTTTTGCATGGCTTGTGATTGTGTGTATTAAGAACTGCGATTATGTTGTCTCTGGCATCTTACAAGCGTCATCAGCCTTGGCGCCACATAGATTACAGTCTCCTACATTGTTCTTGATCATAGGATTATTAGTAGCGCAAGTACCTCGGAATTCCTTTCCTGTAAATATCTGTCTGATATTAATCAAGGCAAATGAGATGAGGAATAATGAAAATATAATTAAGAAGGTAGAAAGTAATGTGTTCATCGTATTATTGTGTTTACAAATATTAACGCTAAGATACCTTAAATCGTTTAAGATGGATAATACTGCCAAAGCATTTACACGACTTGTTGATATAATGGATGAACTCAGAGAGCAATGCCCTTGGGATAAGAAGCAGACGATCCATACATTACGTAAGTTGACTATAGAAGAAATGTACGAATTAGTAGATGCGATATCTAATGACGACTATGAGGGTATCAAGGAGGAGATAGGGGACATATTCCTCCACCTTGTATTCTATGCCCGTATCGGTAAGGAAAAGAAAGCATTTACATTAGAGGAGTCTCTTAATGCCATTTGCGATAAGCTGATTAATAGACATCCTCATATATACGGGGATACGGAAGTTAATTCTGATGAAGATGTCAAGAAGAACTGGGAGCAGATCAAGCTGGCCGAAGGTAAGAAATCCGTCCTGGAAGGTGTGCCTCTGGCATTACCTGCTATGATCAAAGCCTATCGACTGCAAGAGAAGACAGCGACCGTAGGATTTGAGTGGGAAGATAAAGATCAAGTGTGGGAAAAAGTCATAGAAGAACAAGAAGAATTACTGGAGGCTGTGGCCACAGGTGATCAAGATCACATGGAAGAAGAACTGGGCGATTATATCTTCTCAATCATCAACTATTCTCGATTTATTAATGTAGATCCGGAAGGTGCTCTTGAGAGAGTCAATAAGAAATTCAAGAGACGATTTGAATATATAGAGGGGCACGCTTCTAAGCCCTTGTCTGAGATGACATTAGGTGAGATGGATGCCTTGTGGAATGAGAGTAAGGCTATTGTCTGATATTCTACTTAGAAGATTGTATCAGGATATAGAATATTAATTAAAGCTAAGTCATAACTACTCCTCTTCCTCTAAGAGTTTCTTAGGGTCAAAATTTTTATTGTAGTCGATTTCTCTTACTATTGGTTTTTTCTTTTTCTTCTTGAGCTTTTCTTGCTTGATAGCATATTCTTCATCGAAGGTGGGACCTTTCTTTCTGAATTTTTTTAAATTTTTCGGCATCAGTCAATCGTTATACGAAGGATTCAATGTTAGGTATGTAATTCGTCTGTATGAAAATAAAAAAAGTATAAATAAATTAAAAATTAGGAATAAAAAAAAGGAGATAGAAATACCTATCTCCTTATGAAAAGGCATGATTTAAAACGCTTGCAAAGATCTTAGTTTTCTGAATCATTAATAATTGTCCTTGCCAGATCCAAAATGCTTGTGTTAGAAATATTCACTATCCCGCCATTAGGTCCTGGTTGGATGTGCTTTCCAGTTATACCACCATCTTCATACTTTTGAGCACCAAAATAATTCCTAACTGTCTGTTCTTCCAGGTTTAGACTTTCGGCTATTTTACTGACACTTCCAGTTGGTAATTTGTGTTTGATGTCTCTGAGTTCTTCGTAGGTAATATTCATAAAGGAGATATTTAGGTGAGGAATAATATATCAATATTGTAAATTTAGTAATAATATTAATTATTCATATGATATAAATACAATATTTTGTATTGATTAACTTGATATATGCGATATATAGTTAAATTTGATATGTGAATATGTATACTTAATCTTGGAGATCTATTTATATGTAGAGAATGTGACTATCGGCTCTTAAGTACCTATGTCTGTTAGAATATAAATCATTGAAAGTATTCGGTATTCCTCCCTCTTTAATCTCCCTCCGAAGAGAGCTATTTACTATAACTGTTACTTCAACCTTAGTTTTCTAAGTATAATTAGAGGCTTTATCTATTCCAGAATAGTGGGTAAGGTTAAATATTATAAACCTGTCCATGCATTACAGTTTCCTCCGCTCGCGGTGGTTAGGAAGTGGAATCTTAATAATGTTTTATATGATTACTGATTATTAAATACCAAAAGGCCTATTAGAAAATAAATTAACTTCAGGTAATTATAAGCCGATAGTCATACAAAGAGAAATGGCTTGAAGTTTTCTCAACTCCAAGCCATTTGATTATCTGTAATTATATTTCTATTATAATTTGATAGGATGCAATTTCATTTTGAATGCATCAGAAACTCCTTTATGTACCACTTTTCCATTGATAATATTCAGACCATTCATAAGTCCTTGGTCATGCTCAACGGCTTTCTCTAAGCCCATCTCAGTCAGCATGATAGCATAAGGTAGTGTAGCGTTAGTAAGTGCAATCGTACTTGTGTATGGTACAGCTCCTGGCATGTTAGCCACACAATAATGTACTACATCATCTACTATGTAAGTAGGGTTTTCGTGAGTAGTAGGTTTACACGTCTCTATACATCCGCCTTGATCTACAGCTACGTCGACTACAACTGTTCCTGGGTTCATCTCCTTGAGCATAGGTCGTGTA
>CALLAG010000139.1 GCA_938002705.1 uncultured Saprospiraceae bacterium
AGGACACTGAATAACTGGCGCATTTTTATCTTGGACTTCTACTTCTACATCACACTCATTATATCCACCGAATCTGTCTAAAGTTCTAAACTTAATCATGACCGTATTACCTGCATCAGCACAACAGAATTTCACCTCATCACTATATCCGCAAGGGATCGTTGCTTCATATATATATCTGTATTTCTGAGTACCTCCTGCAACTGATTGCCATGTCCCATCAGCATTCACGATGACATTAGTACCACTCTCAGCAGGTTGTCCCATTGCCCAGTTAGTATAAGAGGGTGACGTATGATCTGGGTATAAATACTGTCCTATATTATCCTTGTATGATAATCCTATATAGTAAGGATCGGTCGTCATGGATGCGACTCTATCATGCACCCAAGTGGCCTCAGCAGCTGACTCTAATGTCAATGGCATACCACCGAAAGCTTGAGAGTAAGCGATGGCTTGAAATCCAAAAACCTCATGATCAGATAAGTAATAATATCTCCCATTACGCTGGCCTAAGAACTCCATATCTTTGAACTGGGCCGTATCACAATCGCAAGCGTTATCTAATCTTCTCACAACTGACTTGAATATCGAACCACAATTATCAAAACTTCCATCATCAAAAGTATCTGCCCATGCCTTAGCTGTGCCATCAGATCTTAATGATACAACTGAGTGTCTATCGCATACTGCAGTAGGAGGTGTGCTATCAGTAACTACAACATTAATCGTCACAGAATCTACATTACCACAAGCATCATATGCTCTATACTTAACCGTATCCACTCCTGCAGGAAATGATACTGTAGGTGGCGTCTTCACATCACGTAAGAAACCTCCATTATAACTTATATCAAGAGAAACTGTACCTGGACAATCATCAGTCACAACTGGAATCGGTAAGGTAACCATAGTACTACAGTTAGGCCCAGCTCCTGCTGGCACGTTGATATTAAGTGGTTGTACTATAGATGGCCCCTCGTTATCTACTACCTGAATAACTTGAAAATATTCTACTATTGGACCATTAGAACACCATGACTCATAGACTCTCCAAGTTCTCATATATTTTTTGACACATAGCTGATCTACGACTAATATGTCTTCGTAGTCCACAGCGATATTACAATACACATCTACATTAGGGAATATAGGATTACCATTAAGTGTAGGTACGCCAGCGGAAGCTAAATCCGGAAATCCATCTGCATCAAAAGTAGTCGTACTACAAGAGAGAGGATTACCATTATCAATAGATAAAGTATCTGGAAAAACGATCAAAGAAAGATCTATTCTTCTCAGTAGCACGGTCTGCTCACACTGCGACTTATTACCATAAGTATCTACCGCTTCGAAGACTCTATCGATTTGCTTAATATAATCTGGATTACAATACAGAGGTAATATCGTCTCACTAAACTTAGAGATAGAAGCAGTCTCACAATTATCCATATATGTAGGAAATGTATCGAGATCTGCATAGCAGTCTAATCGTATCGTATCGATACAATTAATAGTGGGAGCAAGTTTGTCTTCTACATTCATGACACCCCAGCAGGAGTTACCTCCTGTCTGCATCACCTTGACCATCACTTGTGTCCACAGTTGATCTACTGTCAGAGTATTATTAGGTATAATATTATTATTATGATCCCTCAGCTCTACAGTATAAGTTTGTCCATCGACGACATCTGTCAGTACATCGATGGGTTCAATAATAGAGGTACAATCATTATCCAATGAGACATTAACTTCCTGTATACACGATATAGATTGTGCATAGGTATCATGATTAATGAATAGGGATAGAAGGATAGGTAGGCACACAGCAATGGCATGCTTTAATCGGTTTCCAGAATGTAAGAAATGCATAATTATACTATTTAGTATGTTTTATATTCAATAAAAGTTAGCACCTAATATCGAAAAGTATTATGCTGTTTTTGGGATAAAACTTAACAAACATATTAAATAAATTACTAATATTTAAATTATTGGATAATAATAAGTTAAATATTTATTTCTTAATGCATTCTATGCGTGATTATCAATTCTTTAGATTAAAATAAGTCGGATTATTAAAAGCATTAAGATTGTAGATTTTGGACTGCAGGAAAATATCAAATTTTACAAATGCATGGAGCTTATCATCATCCAATACAAATCTCTCTACGTATAATTTCTTCAAGTCAGCATTGAATTCTACTTCCTTCTCTACTGAGTAAGCATTGATCTGTTCATTGATTAATTCTTGTAGTTGATCTAAATTTTCTTGTACTGAGAAGTCAAGCATATCCTTGAGTTTGTTCTTGATCTTTCCCTTGAACAGCCAGGCACCGGCTTTATGTAAGACATTCTTAGTTTCTATATTTATATCAATATCATCGGTGTAGAATTTCTGACTTTCATTATCAAACACAGGTGTCCCAGACACATGCAACTT
Source organism: uncultured Saprospiraceae bacterium (assembly GCA_938002705.1). Lineage (GTDB taxonomy): Bacteria > Bacteroidota > Bacteroidia > Chitinophagales > Saprospiraceae > RFSX01. Next base: position 2,444 of record CALLAG010000139.1, read on the forward strand.
TCCGTTTACCGAGCCGGTTACATCAGACACAACTACGAGCTTATCCCCTTCCCTCTTGAGAAATACATCGTGAATAGTAAATTCTTTTCCGCCATTCTTAAGCGTCTCACCTTTGTAGTTCTCTGCCAGATAATTATTAACTTGATCATAAGAAATATCTAATATGATATTAAGATGAGAAGTATCATCTACGGTGGGTTGCCATTGGAATTGTGGGAGTTTTAGACCAGCAATTTTTTCTGGTTTCGTCGAACTGAAATTGGTCTCTCCTTTTATAGTCACATTACCTGTGGCAAATTCAGATCCATTTTCTATATGGGACATATACACTTGTTGTGGCTCTATCGACAACCAAGAATTCATAAGTGTATCTATGAGTATAGGTTCTTCTACATACTTAAGCATATCCAGTAATCTGTCCTTGAAGCTGATCTGATCTGCAACGGATAGATCTATTTGCTTCTCCAATGTTGGCTTGCTTCTCTTGATAATCTCATCAGCGAGCATACTTACATTAAACTGAATACCACCGAGACTTAGTTTCGGTTTCTCTATCCATTCATGAGTTGCTAGTTCCGTATTAGTAATCAGTGTCCAATTAGAATCTATATCAATGCCTGTGATAAACTTAAGTTCTAATTGCCCCTCACCAGTTATGTTTTTCAGAAAAGTACTCTTCTCTACTTCTATCTTAATAGGCAGTGTAGATAATACTTGTGTACCAGAGAACTCCATAGTGGCATCATGCTGCTTTGTGATTTTAACATCCATGCCCATAGCATCGATCTCAAGATCAGTATCGAGATACTGATCTATGATGATATTGAATGTATCATTAATCGCATTCTTGTCAATCTGGTAATTCAAATTGATAGTAGATTTAAGTTCTGGCATGACATAGGATGAGGTGACTTGCTCTAACTTAGAAAGATTCTTTTTTGAGCAAGAAAAAAACTGGAATGTAACTATTATGAAAATGATAAGACTTGTGTATTTCATATCCTCAAGGTATAAAAATAAAAAAGCCAAAACATAAATGTCTTGGCTTTTTTAATTTAAATAAAATTTAATGTCTCAAGTAAGAACCTATGATTCACATTTTACATCAATTGGGGTTTCAATAAAATAATCTTGAGTAAAGTTGATTTAAAATAAATTTAAAAAATCGATCAGTATTATAAGCTTGGGATGGCCTCTAATGAATATTTGTTGTGTGTAAAAAAAATTGGTTAAAACTCTGTAAAATCATGGTTGAGACCGTGAACATATTGCAAAAATTAAGGTGTTAAAAAATATATAATTAAAAAATTTAAAAGTTGTCATTATTTAATGAGAATCATCTTATGGATGTCCTTCTTAGAACTCGTCATTACTTCATAGTACATGACTCCACTTTCTTTGATCTCTGAGTTATCTAACTCAAAGCTATTAAGCCCAGCTACTGCGTTCATACTTCTATTCAGCAATAGTTTTCCATTGACATCATATACAGTAAGCGTGACTTTGTCATCATTAGAGATATAGTACTTAATGACTGTACTTTCTGTCCATGGGTTAGGTAAGTTCTGATAGAGAACTAACTCATTATCCTTAAGGCCATTATTGATATATCTTAGACTTATATCCCTAAGCATACCGTTAGTACCATAAGCTTCTGGTCTTATGTAATCTTGCGTTCCTATGTGGAACATCTCACTCGTCCAGCTATTCTTCTTAACTCTAACTATGACTGAGAACAGTTCTCCTTTAGCATCAGCTAATTGCTTATTCCAACTCATATTAAGAATACCTTCATCCATCATCGCGACGTTAATATGATCTATCGACATATCATCTACATGAGGGATAAATCCTAATAGCTCTACTTTTTCATTATCGAATACAACAGACATCTGTATACCTTCTATATTCTCCAAGTCATCAGAACTGAATGTTATCTGCTGTGTCTCGCCTTGGATGTATTCTTTCTCATTGATCTGAAATTCGAACGAAGTCTGATCTCTCTTTTCTGCGACGGTGCTATTTGCATTAGCAACGACGGTATTATTTACATCTCCGATCTTCACTCCTATGAAATCTATAAGCATAGATTCTTCGAAGTCTTGTATCAAGTAGTCTTCAGGAATATCAAATACAAACGGATCCAGCTCATCTACAAAGTTATGTGCCTTATCTATCATTCTCCATGAGGTATTATTAGAGAACTCATCTTTGATACCCAGTATGACTTTACGTAACTCTATAAGGTCAAGCGATGATACATCCTGAGAATTATTAACATCTGCAGCTATAATCTTGTATGGAGAATCTAAAGTTTTAGACCCTAAAATATGTCTCTGTATGGCTATGATATCACCTGTCGACACACCATTGAGATAATCAATATCCTTACCCGGTGCTACATTATAGTTGCCACCAAATGGCATATCAGTAAAGGCATAAATCCCATCACTACCTGTATCTATACCTGGCATCTCAGAACCATAGAGGTTAACTGTTACGCCTTCTACCTCATCATTATTCTCAGTGATAACTCGACCTGCTACATCACCTACTAAAGGCTGACTACAGAATCCACCACCATCAAGAACTTGTAGGAGGTTAGTACAACTACCGATGAGCATATTGCCACTCCATAGATACACTGTATAGTTAGTAATCCCTACGAAACTACAATCAACGGTCATCACAGGTACATCAGGATCCGTATCACTCCATGATAGAGTAAATGCGTTATTAATAGGACAAATACTACATATATTGGCCTGAGTCTGACTTACATTTACATCCACCATCAGATTAGACTGTATCGTGACAATAACTTTGTCACATTCCTTGATGAATGCCGTAGTATCTATCACAGATACAGAGTATGTATAGTTACTATCATTACCACAAGCATCTGTTGCCGTAATAGTGACATCTGTCGTTCCGCCTGGGTAAGTCCCCGAGGCATCTGCTGTCGTATTATCTAATGCGAAAGGAGAATCATTACTTTGAGTAAATCCACCCACACAATCTGTAACCGTAGCTGGTAACATCAAGAATGTATCACAATCTGCAAAAGTAGAATCTAATAATATTACAATATCAGAAGGTCCAGTTATCATAGGTCCTTCAGTATCATCGAGATTAATAACCTGTGCATAACTTCTAACAAATACTGGTGACTGACAAGAATCTCTTACCACCCATGTTCTTGTAAACTGTCCTTGACACATTAAGTTAGTAGGATCTGGTGAATCTGTAAAACTTACAGATAGACTGAAACAGTCTGCATCAGATGTATCTACAATAGGACCAGTCGTAACAATATCAGCTGGATCAAAACATCCATTAAAATCTACCGGAGTAGGAGGCGCTATGATATCGCTGTCATCTATTGGATTAACCGCAGGGTTGATCGTAATTGTTTGCTCACATGTAGATTCATTTCCAAAATCATCAGTTGCTGTAAACAATCTTACTATTGTCCCAACACTGCATGTATTAATATCTGAAGTTACTTCTTCTTCTATAGTTACGCTATCATCACAATTATCAACTGCTGAAGCTTCTCCGAATACAGCCAAAATACTTACATCAGAATTACATGGCAGTTCTGTATCAGCAGGACATACGATAGTCGGCGGACTAACGTCTTCTACTGTAACTACTGCACTACAAGTATCACTTGTACCACCAGTGGATGTTACCGTGAGTACTACCATATTATCTCCTACGTCTTGGCAATCAAAATTATCAGGAGTTACTGAAAACTCAAATGCAGTGCCACAAGCTGAAGAACTTCCTCCATCAACTTCTACACCTTCTATCATTACCATACCACCACCATCAAGACTTACTGTAATATCCTGACATACTGCCGTAGGTACAGAACTGTCTTCTATCGATATGTCAACGGTACATGTACTTGAGTTACCGCAATCATCATTAACTGTTACTGTCACCATTTGCGTACCTAATTGTGTACAATCAAATATGCTTGGCGCAATAGTAGATGCTGATGATACTGTTGCACAATTATCTGTAAATGTTGCAAGTACATCTGCAACTTCTATCATTACGTTAGGAGGGAATACCAGTCCTGTTGTGAGTGTACATACTGGATCCATATTATCTTCTACTGATACATTAGTTGTACATGTCGCAGTATTATTAGCTTGATCAGTTACGGTTGCTGTTACAATTGTCGCTGATGCTTTATTAGTACAATTAAGTACTGATACATCTATTACTTGATTAAAACTACAGTTATCATCTGCCGTTGCTATAATCATAGACGGTGTTAATGTTGCCTGTCCGTCAGCATTAAGGTCAAGTGTAAAGTCACCTACACAAGTTACTGTAGGCAATATCGGATCAAGTACTGTAACCTTAGAAGTACATATCGTTGTTGTACCCTGACTTGTCAGCGTCACTGTCACACATACTGGATTATTAGTATCGTTACATAAGAATTCTACGACATCAAGATCCAATGTGAAATTAGCATCACAACCTGCAGTACTTCCGTTAGTTATCTCATCTATATCATCTTGGTCAAGTGTATACTGACCTGTATTATCTAAATTAACCGTTATATCATTAGCGACACATACTGGCTCATCCATATCTTCTATTTCCACGGAAGTGGTACATGTCCCACTGTTACCACAATTATCATTAACTGTGACTGTAACTGTCTGCGGACCTAATTGCATACAAGTGAATATACTCGGTGCTATAGTAGAAGATGAAGACACAGTAGCACAGTTATCACTGAACGAACTGAATACATCATCAACTGATATCGTCACATTAGGAGCGAAAGTAAGTCCCGTCTGTAGCGTACATGTAGGTGCTTCATTATCCTCTACTGTAATTACTGTAGAGCAAGTATTAGAATTACCAGACGCATCTGTTACTGTAGCAGTAATAGTAGTCGGTGTTGCTTTATTATCACAATTAAGCACTGATACATCTATAGTTCTTGTAACAGGACAATTATCATTAGACATAGCTATGATATCTCCTGGCGTAAGTACAACTTGCCCCATACTATTAAGGTCAAATGTTGTATTAGGAATACATGTAAGTGTAGGTGCTTCTTTATCTATTACTGTCACTGTAGAGTTACAAGTCGTAACTGTACCTCCACTTGTCAGCGTCACTACTAAATCAACTGGTGCAGCCGTATCATCACAGTCAAAATCAGATTGACTGAATGTCAATACAAACATCACATCACAACCCGCAGTAGTACCGTTAGTTATAGCTATACTATCAGCTGGAGTTAATGAATACATGCCTGCTGCATCTAAGCATACGGATATATCGTTAGCGACACACATCGGTACAGCATTATCTACTATAGTAACATCAGTCGTACACTGTCCAGAATTACCACAATCATCATTGACCGTTACTATAACTGTCTGCACTCCTAAGTCATCACATGTAAATGTAGATGGTGCTATCGTCGTAGAAGAAGATACAGTAGCACAGTTATCATTAAATGTACCAAATACATCCGCCACTGTTATCTCTACATCTGGTGCAAAAGTAAGATCCGGAATCAATGTACATGTCGGCGCTATATTATCTTCTACGGTAACATTGACATTACACTGAGCTGTATTATTACATGCATCACTGACAGTTACTGTTACTGCGATAGGAGTATCCTTAACTGAACAATCAAAAACTGTAGGAGTCGCAGATCTCGTCGTCACACCACAATTATCGTCATCTGATTCTATGAAGTGTGTCTCACTTAGAGATATCATTCCAGTCTCATCTAACTGCATAGTAAAGTCCGGAATACATGTTACTGTAGGTGGTATTATATCATTAACTGTAACGACTGCTGTACAAGATGAAGAATTACTACTTGCATCTGTTACTGTCAGCACGACTACATTACCTCCTTTATCCATACAATCAAAAGCTGTCTGATCTAATTGTAGACTAACATTACTACACAGATCAGATGAGCCATTATCTATATTAGCTGCTGTAACTGTAGCATCACCATTAGCATCTACATTAACTGTAAAGTCTGAACATAATGCTGTAGGAGGTGTAACATCTAAAACTGTAATAGTAGACAGACATGTCGAAGATAGTCCTGATGCATCTGTCACTGTAAGTTGTACTGTGTTCTGTCCTACATTATTACAATTAAAATCTGTCTGATTTAACGATAATATAAGATTAGTCGTACAGTCATCTGTAGAATTATTATTCACATTATTAGGCGTAAGCGTCGCTACACCAGAATTACTTAAGGTCAAAGTAAAGTCACCACAATTAGCTACTGGAGGATTGTTCTCTATTGATATCTGGAATGTACAAGTTGCTGTATTTCCAAACTCATCAGATACAGTCGCTGTTGCATTCTGTGGTACACAGTTAATAGTATTCAGATCTATGCCAGCTGTACTTATCGTCGTATCTGCAAGCATACAGTTATCTGTAGCTGAAGTTACGATCACAAATCCATCTAACACAATCATACCATTAGCATCTAATGTTGTCATTATATCCTGACACTGTATAGTCGGGTCTTGATCATCTACAACTGTAACATCAGTCTGACAAGTAGAGATCTGTCCATTACTATCTGTTATTGTGAGTGTAACGATGTTACCACTACCTACATTAGTACAGTTAAATGTACTGACGTCTATAGAAGGTACTATCGTAGAGTTATCACACTGAGCTGCTGATCCATTATCGATCTGAGATACATCGATACTTGCTGCTCCATTCTCATCTAAGAGTACTGAAAGCGTGCTTACAGAATTACAGATAGGTGCAAGATTACATATGATATCAACTTTAGCTGGATCATAATCATCCTGATCATTAGGATTATCTGTACCTCCATTGCTATCATCATCTATATCATTATCTGAATCTAACTCTGGACTATTACCATTAGATATACTTGTAAGAGGTGTATCTTGATCTATCAGGTTATCTGCATTATCTGCTGATGTAATCTCTGCACTATTGATCAAGCAGTTACCAGTATAGTCTTCATTAATAGTCAGTGTCAATCCAACTGATAATGTAGCACCACCAACTAAACTTGGAATCGTCGTCTGAAGGTTGTTACCTACAAATGTAAATCCTGGGCTAAGTGCTGCATTAAATGTAAATCCTTCTGGTATATAATCTGTGATCACAACATCTGTTGCATCTACATTACCTTGATTATAAGCGGTTATTATAAAGCTGATATCATCACCAGGATTATAAGGACCTGGAGAAGAAGCTATATTAATAACCTTAGTTAATGCAAGGTCAAATACACTTATCTTAAGATCTGCTGGATCATGATCATCCTCATCTCCATTCTCATTATCTACTGCATCGTCAGTTACTACCCCATCATCAGTAGGATCGGTATCTGGCACACTGTCATCATCTTCTGGACCTTCATTAGTAGGATCTGTATCATTATCTGCTGTACTTATCTCAGCAAAATTCGTTATCGTTGTTCCTGGATTATTGGCATCTATCGTAAATGTAATAGGCACTGATGTAGACGTAGAATCCTCTAAGAATGCTATAGGTGTAATTAATGTTGCAATACCATTGCCATCATCACTCCAGTCCGCATCATTAAGTGTCAGTCCATTAGGGATATAATCGACTAAGCCTATATTAAATGCACTTACATTACCTTGATTAATAACTGCTATATCAAAGGTAACATCATCACCTGGCTCGTATGGTGCCGTACTTACATTTGAGATAGTCTTACGTAAGGCCAAATCAAACTTAGGACAGAAGTCTACATTATTATTATCCTGAACCTCTACTGTAATCGTACAGAAAGATTGTATAAGTGTATCACTACCAGGGTTACATAATGTCACCCATAGCTCTACTTCATTATCTCCAAGATCTGTACAATCAAATATCTTTTTCACGTCAAGTGTATCTGAAGAGAAACTTAACTTAACAGGTAGTCCGCAGATATGTGTACTACTTGCATCTATCATCTCTGGGAATATACAAGCCATCTCGTTATCTGGTGTACCGTCATTATCAAGATCCATAGGTACTAATCCTATGCTTAATCCGTCTTTACAAGCTGCTGTTGGCGCTTTGACATTGATAACACTTATTGCCTTAGAGCATGTCGTTACATTACCACATAGATCTGCAAATGATGTAAATGCAATATGCTCCCCTATTGGTAATTTTCCTGTGAACGTGTAAGTACTAGATGTAATCGAATCTCTGAAGAACGTACCATCACTTAATCGTAATTCGAAGTTCGTTCTTATTCTATCGTTATCTGTACAGTCATCATCAGCAACTACTGTAAAGCTAACATCTCCAAAATCACAATCATCTGTTCTTACTATGATATCATCACATCCGCTTAATATCGTCGGACCTACAGTATTCGTCACTTTGATAGTCTGCTCATGCTTGATAGGCTCATATAATGGATCGTCAGACTGACACCAATCGATGATCGTATATGTTCTTAATATCTTAAGACATGCATCAGAATCTGGACCTGCAAATGAGAACGTCTGATCAGTAAATGTAATTCCGATCATAGCACATGCTTCCTCATCATATGTAGGTAAGCCAAATCCTTCTGGTAGATTTTCTGGTTGTAGATCTCCAGCAGAACAGCCCATATCTGTAAAGTAATCCTGTGGTAATACTACAGAACTAAGATCGAATGGTGTAGGATTAACTAAAGTTATCTCTTGTGTACAAGAACTACTACCACCATTATCTGATGCTGTAAATGTTCTCTTAATCATACCTTGTCCGCAAGAGTTAACTCCTTCTACAAAACTTTCTTCTATTGTAAATGTACACGAGTCGATAGCAGTTGCTGTACCAAACTGTGATAAATTACTGAAGTCTAATGGTGTATCACAATCGATATCCATATTAGGAGGACAGGTAAGCTGTGGAGCTACTTTATCTTGTACAGTAACTGTGACCATACAATCATTAAATCTTCCACCTTTGTCTATTGCTCTGAACACGACCATCTGCTCACCTCCAGTATCTTCGCAACAGAACTTCACTTCATCACTGAATCCACAAGGATCAGAAAGCTCTACCACATAGTATGTCTCTACTAATCCACCATTAACTATCACATAGTTACCATTAGCATCTACGATCACATTATCTCCTTCTGCATCAAGTACTGTCGTCGATGCAAATGCATCGCAAGCGATATCAACATGATTAGTAAATGTAAATCTGCCTTGGTGTCCATCGTCAATGATACCAGTATAATACGTGGCTCCAGGGTTAATAGCATTAACCTGCTCGTATACCCAATCCTTCTCCTCACATGATTCTTCTCTTAAGATCATACCACCAAAAGCTGTTGAGTATTCGAATGCATTTAATGCATTTGTTTTATCATTAGATAGATAGTATAATCTACCATTTCTCTCTCCTAAGTAGCTCATGTCATCAAAGACAGGTCTTACACAATCACAGTTACTATTAACTCTTCTCGCGAGGAACTTGTATAAGCTACAATCATCATAACTACCATCATCGAATGTATGCGCAAATGCCTTAGCTGTTCCGTTAGATCTTAATGACACTGAGGTACGTCTATCACAGACCGCTACTGGAGCAACTCTATCGATAACTGCAACAGACATAGTACATGTACTTCTATTACTACAATCATCATAGATATTATATGTTACAGTATTTACACCATTAGGTAATATTACATCTGGGTCACTTGTGACATTCTGTAAGAATCCGCCTGGGTATGTTATGTCATATGTAAATGTCTTACTACAATCATCCGATACGTCAGGTAATGGGATCGTCACGTTCTGATCACATCCAGGAGTACCGTTAGTACTTAAGGTGATATTAGGAGGACATACTACCATTGGTCTTAATGTATCCACTATCTCGATAGTCTGTACATACTCTGTAAAGTTATTGTTAGAACACCAGTCTTCATATGCCACGAATGTTCTCATTATCTTAGTCGTACAGCCTGTATTAACAACTGTAAAGTCTGAATAATCTATGTAGAAATTACAGTAGTAATCTCCTTGTGGCAGAAGCGGTCGTCCGTACAATGTAGGTACACCTGTAAGATCTAATCTTGGTCTTCCATCTACATCATATATTGTATCATTACACAGTAGATTATTCATATCCGCCACCGTAAGATTGGCTGGAAACTTGATACTATCTACTTCTATTCTTTCTAATCTTATTGTCTGATTACATTCTGGTGATTTGTTACCGTAACCATCCGTTGCTATATAGGTTCTTGTGACTTCTTTGATATAATTATCATCACAGAATAACGGCTTAGTAGTCTCTCCTATCAACTCAAAAGTGGCAGTACTACAATTATCAGCTACAAGCGGGACATAGTTATCTAGTTCGTAGCAAGGCATTACGATATCTTCACACTGGATAGTTGGGCCTAATTTATCTTCTACATTAATAGTAGACCAACAAGAGTTACCGTCGCATGGATTAATCACTTTGACCATAAGACTCGTCCATAGATGATCTTCAGTTAGTATACCATTAGGTACTACATTACCGTTATGATCTGTAACCATAAGCTGATACACAACACCTGACATCATAGGACTTGATAGAAATTGTGCTGGTGTTAATTGTGTTCTACAGTTATCATCTAAGGAGACATTAATCTCTGATCTACAACTCATAGGTCCTGTCGCAGTACCTACATTAATATACGCTAATCCTGGTGCAATACATCCTGTTGTACAGGTAGGCTCTACTCTTAGTTCGTGAGGTCCTCCTGTAGCTGTACCCCAATCTACCGTGACACAAGTACCTGTCGCAGATCCTGAAATCACACCACCACCTGATAGTGTCCATGCATATGAGGTACACCCTGGAATTGCATCTATACAATATGTAAATGTGCTACCACCACATACAGCTGATAAGCCATCACTATTGATTACTGGATCAGTATATGCGCATGCACTTCCACCACCGCTTATCTGAAGATAAGCACCAGCGCCATTAGTTACTCTTACAGAGTATGGAATAGCGTCTACGATGATACCATCTAATATATACTCACTTGTACCATCACCAAGAGACACCTCTACTAGCTGATACCCCAGAGAACCTAAAGCATATGCTGTAGGCGCCGCTGGTGGTGCAGCACTTGATGGATCGAATATATCATATACAAAGTCTAAGTACCATGTCTGATCAGATGGAGCTGTTACGATAACTTGCTCATCATATTGTCCATCAAATTGATTAGTCGCATTAGACTTACATGTACATGGATCTTTTATCTCGATAGTTGCAAGATAGACACCTGCTGGATCTTGATCATCTTCATCATCAATGCCATTACCATCTATTCTATTGTCATTAGCAGATAAGAATACGCCACCTGCATCATTACCCATATCTTTATCAGCTTTACTGTCTATATCCTTATCAGAAACATCATTACCTGACATATCTATCACTACTCCTATCTCTGCATAATCTATAAGATATCCTGCTGCTGCGTCATCCATTATTTCTAAGGTCAGAGTCGCATAATGGACTTCATTAGGTCCAAATCCATTAGGGAAGTTAATCGTCTTGTAGTACATCTGATTACTTGGATCTGATGCTTCTACCTGCCAGTCACTACCTATTACTCTTACACCCTTAGGAATATAATCCATCACCATGACTGATGATACTGTAGTCTCTCCTTGGTTATATAACTCGATATTAAAATCAACGATATCTCCTTTCTCTACATAATCGCTCTCCGTCGTTATCATCAATGCTAAGTCTAACTTATAAGAAGTAATGCTTGCTGGATCTTCATCGTCCTCATCAGTAGTACCATCATTATTAATCATATCGTCAGTAGAAGTATTGACCTCTCCACCTCTATCGTTACCGAATATAGAATCTGGTGTAGAATCAAAATCTTCTGTTACACCTGGCTTAGCAGAAGTCAATGCTGATATCTCTGCACGTACTACGACTTCGTCTTGCTTATAGTTAGAGTTAAGCGTATAGTGTACAGAGTAAGTCTTAGACTCTCCTGGCTCTAATACGCCGCTGTGCTTCATCGTTACAATATCAGATGTCATTACTGACCATCCTGGATTATCAGCAGGAACGAAATCCAAACTCTGAGGATAGTTACTTGCAAGATCAAATGATGTCGTTGCTATATTACCTTGATTATATACTGTAATATCAAAAGTTACTTTATCTCCTACTTTGTAAGATCTGTTATCACGGACCTTATTCATTAATGCAAGATCGAGAACACATACCTCTGCTGGATCTTCATCATCTTCATCTACTGTACCGTCATCATCTATCTGATTATCAGTAGTAGAATTGACCTGACCTCCATTATCATTAGTCCAGTCATCATCAGCGCTTGAGTCAGAGTCATTATCTGTATTACCATTAATGTCAGTAGCTTTGCTTATCTCCGCTCTATTCACATACGTAGAGAAGTCACTTGCTTCTACGATCTGTAGTCTTATAATATGATCACGAGATTCTCCCGGTGCAAGATTATCAGTGATAGATATCTTAATCATATTACCATCCTTAACCCATCCTGGGTTAATAGCTGGATCAAACACAAATGCTGTACTTAAATAATCAACAAGCTCATAGCTGTCAGCAGTTACACCACCTTGGTTATATACTTGAATCTTAAAATCAATGATGTCTCCTACCTTTACGTTAGTACCGTTGATAGCTGTCTTCATTAATGCCAAGTCAAAATTAGTTGATGACTTCAGGCCTATATCTATACTTGTATTATTTCCTGATTTTGTTATGAAATCCGCTGATGGATAATCCAAACATATCGATGTACTCTTAAGCTTAGAATTAATCTGAGATGTATTATTATCTATAGTAGGAAAATAATTTTTATTATTAATAATATAACTATTGGTGTTACTATCATATATATCAGCATCTAATGCTACAGAATAGGTCTGTCCTGCAGTAACATTATCAAATGCATAATATCCTGAAGCATCTGTAGTTGCACTACTTACTCTATTACAATCAGCGTCATATAGGTCTAATTTTATTCCTGCAAGACCTGATTCATTAGCATTCTGGATACCGTCACAATTATCATCAGCCCACACATAGTTACCTACCTGAGCACTTATAGCTCCACATCTTGTTACGATAGCTCCGAATCCTGAAGCTTTTCCGAAGTAGTTAATAAGGTTTCTGTTGTATAATTGCTGACTTGATATTTTAGAGCCATTGATGGTACTATAACTGTGTAGTCCTCCTGAGTAATTATCAAATTGTGGATCGAATACTGTACTTACAACATTGTCAGTACCTGGTACAATAGCAATAGAACCCGTCGTAATATTATGATGATCCTCTGGATCTGCCGGGAAGTAATCGTCTCCGAAAAACTCTCCACCACCAGGTCCGTCATTATTATCGACACCAGAACCTGTAAGGCTTCCAGCACGTCCATTGTTTTCCATCACCCACTGACCATTCACTCTTGCGACCATGAGTAACTCACCGAATTGCTCATCTAATCTGCTATTAGTTCCTGTACAATATCTGTGACCTATTCTATCTGATAAACTGATTATCATATTACCCTCCTTAGTAAATTCGAGGTCTGTCAACCAGTATGATCTTTGCTTCCAATTAGCTTGATCATTCCAGTGTCCACCTTTGAAGTCACTGCTGAATTCTAAAGAGAAATTACCAGAAGATGTATTTAACCTATAAATATGAAAACTCGTTTGCTGATCATCTTTTGATGTCTCAGCAGTACATGTGACACCTACATATACAGCACCGTTATAGTACTTAACTGCAAATGGTCTATAGTCATTAAATGTACAACCCGGATTAGGGATGACATATGATTTTGTTTCTGAAGGGATAGGATTATTTACATTAACACTAACTAGTGTTCTGTTATGTAAGTTAACCACATATAGGTGACTTCCAGTATCATTAAGATCCATAGATCCTAATCCAATTCTGCCTACTTGATTACCGTAATTACAATCCATAGGATTAGATACGACAAGAGAACCAGTGCTCTGAGCCAGACTTGATAAAGTCGTAAGCAATGTAGTAGATGGACTACCAGATAATGACGTCTTATATATAGCATCATGTCCCCCACTTCCTAAAGCTGTGTTCTGCTTGACAAAAGCAGCAGAGAATACCTGATCATTATCTTCGTCATAAGCAAGACCCCATACACTCCCAGTCTCCCTCTGAGTAGCATAGACCTTGACAGGAGAACTTCCTGTAAAGTTATTTTGAATACCTATTAGTGTTTCTTGATTTTCATTAGTACCCGATACCCCATTCACGAAGCAACTGAGAATTAACTCTGTGCTTTCGCTACAGTTATTATCCGAAGTAGCTATAGCCAGATCTGCGTTGCAGAATGGTACAAGGACTTTCTGTACATCAGTCCCATTATCAGGTCCTGAAGCAGAGATTATCTCATCGTTAGCTAAATTGAATCTAACGGTATAGTTATCACCATCAGTGAGCCCACTGACATTGTAATTACCATTGCCATTAGACAGGGCTTGACCGACAAGCTCACCGTTGACATTATAGACCCTTACGCTAATACCTGGGATTCCAGATTCAGAGTTATCGTGGGTACCGTTATAATCAACATCCGAGTATACAATACCTGAAATAATTCCAGAATCGCATTGGGCTGAGAGTTGAATAATAGTTAATGTGGAGAATGCAAACGCGATAAATGCATTGCATAAATAAGATAATGTAGATTTTCTCATTATAGACCTTCGTTAGTAATAATCCGAGTTCTTAAAAAATTAAATACACAAACTACAATACGCTGATAATCAACGACATGTCGCTCACTTACTGTTGTGGGTATAGTGTAACTCGGTTTTTGGTCTATAACATTTACCTTTGGGAAGATATATATTATAATAAGTTCAAATATATAAACAATTATTAATTAGTAGTGTACATATGTAGAATTATTGTAATATGTAATTACAGATAGCTATAATTCTATGTATAGAGATATGATAATCAATGAAATGTGTCATGATTTTGAATTGTTAAAAAAATGAGTTCATTTTTTATTTTTCAAAACCTTATTAATTACGGTTATTTTTGGCACCACAATATTGCCTGTTAAAAACCTAAAGAAAAAATATGACAATTAATGAACAGCTACAAGCTGAAATAGAAGACATAAGAGCCGCTGGCCTATTCAAAAGCGAAAGAATAATAACAACACCTCAAGCTGCTAAGATATCTACAGAGAAAGATCCGCAAGTCCTTAACTTCTGTGCTAATAACTATCTGGGGCTATCATCACACCCAGAAGTAATTACTGCAGCTAAGGAAGCTATCGATACACATGGCTATGGTATGTCTTCTGTAAGATTCATCTGTGGTACCCAGAACATTCATAAGACATTAGAAGCTAAGATCGCAGAATTCGTAGGTTGTGAGGATGCGATACTCTACGCTGCAGCATTCGATGCTAATGGTGGCCTATTCGAGCCACTCTTGACTGCTGAAGATGCCATTATATCAGATCAGCTTAATCATGCCTCTATAATAGATGGTATAAGACTATGCAAGGCCAAGCGCTATAGATACGAGAGTAATAATATGGAGGAACTCGAGATCAAGCTAAAAGAGGCGACTGATGCAGGAGCAAGAAGAATAATCGTCGCTACAGATGGTGTCTTCTCTATGGATGGCATTATAGCACAAGTCGATAAGATCTGTGACTTAGCACATCAATATGGAGCCCTCGTTATGGTAGATGATTGTCATGCGACAGGATTTACTGGTAAGACTGGAAGAGGTAGTGCAGAGCACTGTGGTGTATTCGGCAAAGTCGATATCATCACAGGAACATTCGGTAAGGCACTAGGCGGTGCTTCTGGAGGATTTACCGCTGCAAGCAAAGAAGTCGTAGAGATATTACGTCAGAAGTCAAGACCCTATCTATTCTCTAATACATTAGCGCCTTCTATAGTTGGCGGTTCTATCAAGGTACTCGACTTACTATCAGAAAGCACAACCTTACGTGACAAATTAGAGAATAACACTCAACTCTTCCGCAAAGGAATGACTGAAGCTGGATTCGATATCGTACCCGGTACGCATCCGATTACACCCGTCATGTTGTATGATGCTAAATTAGCACAGACGTTTTCTGAAAAACTATTAGAGGAAGGTATATATGTCATAGGATTCTTCTATCCTGTCGTGCCTAAAGAAAAAGCCCGTATAAGAGTACAGATATCTGCTGGACACTCAGAAGAAGATATTCATGCAGCTATAAATGCATTCACGAAAGTGGGTAAAGAACTAAAAGTCATTTAAACTATATTAGCTTTACCCTCACAATGACCCCTAACAAGAAAAATAGTCTTAGTCGAGCAGAGTTCGAAATATTCTTAATGCTGTATGCATCACATGTAGATTATGAATACACAGAAGATGAGGAAAAATATATCAAGTCAATTTCAGAACAAGCAGACTACGACAAAATGTATGAGCTATTCTCCAATACGAATGATTACGCTTGCTTGAAAATTATTCTCCAAAATAAGGAGCAACATTTTGATAATGAAAAAGACAAAAACTATTATTTCAACTTACTAAAAAACCTATTTGAAGTGGATGGAAATTATTCTCGATTAGAAAAAAGCTTCCTTAATTTTTTTGAAAAATTAATTGAAGTTGAATAAATAAAAGATCATCATTTTCTTTTCTCATTAAATATCATCAACTTCGTATCTAAATTATAAAAACAATGACATTAACTAATAGATATACCTCTTCGAAAACTCTGCATCGCAGCTGAAGATTAGTCTATTATTATAATATAAAAACATAGCCTTGTCGATCAGCATCGACAAGGCTTTTTTGATTTATGAAGTTTCGGATCAGCAGGAAAATTATTGGCGATGAAAGCCGATCGC
>CALLAG010000140.1 GCA_938002705.1 uncultured Saprospiraceae bacterium
ACTTAATTCTTTACAGCTCAAATTTCGATTAGGTGAGTGCTTAGTATTTGGTAGATCTGAAATGAAGTATTGTGGATTTTTACTTAGCTGATGCATGTCTATAACATGGGCAAATCCTCTTATCTCATTTAAGTACTTAATTGCTCGAATTCTTTTTATTCTATCTTCAAGTTTAAATAGAAAAAAGTAAGCGGCTCCGATAAGAAGTATATTGTTAATAGATGATTCTGCCATAGAAGTGATATCTGTAAAGCTATAGGTTGAATTTAATCTTATAAACTTAAAGCAGTACATTAGCCCAGCAATAGACATAGCTATCGAAGTATATGCAATTAACCGAATCGCCATGTTCGGTTTAAGTATCCAGCGTAATATAATCTCAGAGTTTCTTGTAAATTTGAGCAAATCATTAGAGGTTTTACCTATGCTTGAATCTGGGAATCTTTCATTAATTCTCTTCGTTAATAAAAACAAAGTAGTTTCAATTTTTTCATGTATTAATATATTATTTATATCTGAAACCATTTATTATTTGTTCTTTCCATAACATTTAATATTTACGGTAAGATGTACATCTTTATTAGTAAATAAATATAGTCATATGGTGTTAAATGCTCAATAAAGTGATTCCCTTTTTTCATTTAACTTAATTACTTTAGTTGGTGTATGTCTAATCAAATAGATTAACAACAAAAGTGTTGGAAACCTGTCAAGGAATTTCATGAGACTTTATCAAATGAGACTTTAGCATCTACTCTCACCCCATCAGCTCCCGTAACTCTATAACGTTATCCACAGCATCCAGATAATGCTTATTCTTAGTCACAGGCTGATTAGAGATAAGCGTAGTGAAGACAGACTTTGGAGTACCTGAAGCAGTTCTGAATAGCGACTTCCTATGATTAAGCTGCTTAGCGTAAGCTGGAGTTATAGTGACGGGGGCGTCATAGAATTTGCATTCACATAAGTTGATGGCTTTGTCTTTTCTTTCTATGAGGAGGTCTATTTGGAAGCCTTCTTTGGCCTGTTTGCCTTTGTGGGAGAAGCTAGATGTTTCGGTGTATACTTTTGATATGCCTAGTGCCTTTTTTATTTGCTTGATATGTTTTAGGCATAGAGATTCGAAGGCGTAGCCGGCCCATATTTTATATTTCTGAGATTGGGATATGAGTTGCCATATATCCTCATCAGACTTTTTTTGTCCGGATATAAATCTGTGATAGAATACAGAATATTCGTCAGTGAGTCTGTAGATGGCGCCACGCTTTTTTTTGCCGAAAGGCGTCTCTTCTATAACAAATCCTGAGAGGATAAGGTCCTCCATCGCTCTGGTGTAAGGACCGCCAGCATTGACTTTTGATTTTTTGATAAGATCTAATCTGCTCAGCCCTGACTTGACGGTCGCGAGAGCTTTGACGATAGCTTCATGGTTGGATGGATTATCATAGAGGGCTTTGTATAGATTGTCATATTCGTACCTTAAGATACCGGTATCTGAGAAGCACATTCTATTGATGGCTGCTGTGGGAGATTCGCCTTTTCTGATATTCTCTAGGTAGTAAGGGATGCCGCCTATGGCCATATATAGTTTTGCTATGGCATTATCTGTGAGTTTGATTTTCTTGCTACGTAGGAATGCTTTTGTCTCAGCGAGTGTAAATGGCTTCAGCTTGATATTATGTGTAAGTCTATTGTGGAAGCCGCCTTTGTCATTAATGATTTTCTTATTGATCCATGAAGTTGCTGATCCACATATAACAAGGACGAAGTGTTTCTCTTTAGATAGGTAGTCGTTCCATAGATGGGCCAGCATCTGTATGAACCCTGACCTTGCAGTAGCTATCCAGGGCAGCTCATCTATGAATATAACTTGCTTTTTGTTTTTAGTTAGCCCCTGTAAGTATGTCTTGAGGAGGATAAATGTCTGCTGCCAATTATCTGGTGGAGATACTATAGGGATGTTGCTGTACTCTGCAAGCTTCTGTATGAAATTGAGTATTTGTTGTGATTGAGAACCCTCTTGGATACCTGTGATCCTGAAGCACATTCTGTTTGCATATACTTGATCTACCAGATAGGTCTTACCGACTCGCCTTCTTCCAGTGACTGCGACGAAGTATGATTTGTCAAGTTTGTACAGTGATTTCATCGCCTTTACTTGAGATTCTCTACCTGTTATTTTCATTTATTTATTTTTAAATCATTTCAATATCTTAACTTGTATTTATCTTATTAATTGTGATAGATAAATACAAATATAAAAACTTTAAAGTGTATTTATCTTAATAAAAGTAGTACATAAGTACAAATATAAATATCTTAAAGTGTACTTATCTCCTTATTATTTATAGATAAATACAGATATAATAACTTCAAAGTGTATTTATCCTTATAGTTTAGAGCTTGTATCTTAGGTGTTTTTTAGGTTCATTTATATAAAGGAACCTAAAAAAGTCGGATCTGAAAGACTGAATGACTGCGAGTTGCAATTCCGATTTTACAAAATCAAGTGATTCTACTGAACAAACCCTAACACGAGTATGTATGGTTTACAGAGGCTTATAATTCAAAATTATAATTATGGTGTGATTGTAATATTGTATGGTAGTAAGCCTATATAATAGATTATTATTTTATTTTATGATAAATATTAAAATAATAATATCAATACGTCAAAGTATTTAAAACATTTATTTACCTTGACGGTAACTAAAAAATCGACTCCTCAATGGTATATCCTTACTCCCGTTTTACAGATTTTGATCTGAATCTTTTTGCTTCGGGACATCATACACAATTGTATGATAAGTTTGGGAGTCATATAACAGAACATGATGGAAAAAAGGGTGTCTACTTCGCAGTCTATGCTCCCGCTGCCAAGAAGATAGAAGTCATCGGTAACTTTAATTACTGGAGTGGTGAGAATCATGAGCTTCTTGTCCGATGGGATGGCAGTGGTATATGGGAAGGATTTATACCTGATATCGGCAGAGGGGAGCTCTATAAGTATAGAATATATTCTAATAACGATTACGCAGTCAGAGAAAAGGCAGATCCTTATGCTCGTAAGTATGAGATGCCACCTAAGACGGCAAGCATCGTCTGGACAGATGATTATAAGTGGACATCAGACCAATGGCCCATAACAAGAAAAGAAACGAATAGAATAGATGCACCTATCAGTATCTACGAGCTACATCCTGGTTCTTGGAAGAAGAACTCAGAAGGTCACTCTTTATCATATAGAGAATTAGCAGTTGAGCTAGTAGATTATGTAGAAGAGATGGGATATACTCATGTAGAGTTTATGCCGATTATGGAGCATCCTTATTATCCATCATGGGGGTATCTATGTACTGGATTTTTTGCCCCTACAAGTCGATATGGTGATCCAGAAGAACTGAAGTATCTTGTAGATGCCTTTCATAAGAAAGGTATTGGCGTATACTTAGATTGGGTGCCTGCACATTTTCCTAGTGATGAGCATGCTCTTGCTGATTTTGATGGGTCTTGTCTATACGAGCATCCTGACAGAGCTAAGGGTTATCATCCTGACTGGAAGAGTCTTATATTCAATTATGAGCGACCACAAGTTAGATCGTTCTTACTGTCAAGTGCACACTTCTGGTGTAGTCATTTTAAGGTCGATGGACTCAGAGTGGATGCTGTTGCATCTATGTTATATCTTGATTATTCTCGTGAGGAAGGAGAATGGTCACCTAACGAATTTGGAGGTAATGAATACTTAGCTGCAGTAGAATTTCTCAAAGAATTGAATGTATCTATGTACAGGGATTTTCCAGATATACAGATGATCGCCGAGGAGTCTACAGCATTTAATGGTGTCACATCACCAGTCCATGATGGTGGATTGGGCTTCGGTCTTAAGTGGATGATGGGATGGATGAATGATTCCTTAGAGTTTTTTGAGAGAGATCCTATCTATAGGACGCATCATCATTTTGATATCAGCCGTAGTCTCACATATGCATTCAGTGAGAATTATGCACTGCCACTATCACATGACGAAGTGGTACATGGTAAGAAGTCTCTCATATATAAAATGCCGGGAGACGAATGGCAGCAGTTCGCTAATCTCAGATTGTTATATACATACATGTATACACATCCAGGTTCTAAGTTGCTCTTTATGGGATGTGAGATAGGCCAGACTTCTGAGTGGGATGTCAATGAATCTATACCATGGCATCTATTACAATATGACCCTCATAAAGGAGTGCAGAATACAATAAAAGATCTGAATAAAACTTATCGTCATTGTCCAAGTCTATATGAGAAAAATTATAGTCCAGAGGGCTTCTCATGGATAGATTATGGTGATACTGAGAATACAGTATTATCATACATAAGGCATGGTCATAAAAGTCACGTCGTTGTTGTTCTTAACTTTTCTCCTGTAGTAAGGCATGGTTACAGAATCGGTGTGCCAGCTGCTCTTTCCTATTCAGAAATATTCAATAGTGATATAGAAGAATATTGGGGTAGTAATGTAACCAACAATAAGAAAATTAAAGTCAGTACAGAGCCTTCTCATGGGCATAATAATTCTATAGAAATCACAATACCGCCTCTTGCAGGTATTATACTTAAACCATCTCATTCATGATAAAAGTTCTACATATCTCATCAGAGTGTTATCCTGCTGCTAAAGCAGGTGGCATGGGAGATGTCGTAGGTGCATTACCTAAGTATCTTCCAGCACATAATGTCGAAGCATCGGTTATTATACCTATGTATAGGACTAAGTGGATAGTCAATGCTGATCTCAGACGTATCTATATAGGTGATATGAAGTTAGGAACTGAAGACATTGACTTCACTATCTATGAGTATAAAAATAGAGATATAAAATATCCTTTTTACTTCGTTGATATTCCTGGCAAATTTGACAGAGCCGATATCTATCTCGATACAGATGGTCATGGGTATAAGGACGAACCCGAACGTAATGTATGCTTCCAAAGAGCAGTATGTCAATGGGTGACTTATTCTAATCATCATTTCGATATATTACATTGTCATGATCATATGACGGGCTTGATACCATTCATGATACAGCGATGTTTTGAGTTCGAGTCTATAAGTACCTTACCATGCTTTTTTACTATTCATAACGGTCAGTATAGAGGCTTGTTTGAGTGGGATAGAGTAGGGCCACTTCTGCCTGAGTATAATACAGAACACAGTGGATTATTAGATTGGGATAATAAGATCAACAGTCTGGCGACAGCTATCAAGTGTGCATGGGCAGTTAATACTGTGTCGCCTACATATATGGAGGAGATAGTACGTGACTCAGATACATTGACACCATTATATAATAGTGTAAGAGAAAAGCTACATGGTATCATAAACGGTGTAGATAATGACCAATGGAATCCAGCATATGATAATTTCTTGAATACAAATCTTGTAAAAGAAGATTGGGTTTCATTTAAAAGGGATAATAAAGAAGAACTTTGTGAAAAATATGGCTTAAAAAAGGAGCTTCCACTCATAGGATTTATAGGCCGATTTGCGCATCAGAAAGGTGCTGACTTATTGAAGTATGCAATAGAACAATGTCTTAATTCTGGATTACAATTCTCTACTATGATATTAGGGACGGGAGATAAGGAGATAGAGAGTGATCTTATCCAGCTCAGAGATACCTATACAGAGAATGTAGCTATAGAGGTGGATTATAATGAGAAGCTGGCTCGGCTGATATATGCTGCTACAGATTTTCTTATTATGCCATCTAGATTTGAGCCATGTGGGCTTAATCAATTGTTCGCCATGAGATATGGATCTGTGCCTGTTGTGACTGCAGTAGGTGGCTTATGTGATACAGTCCCTGATGTGAGGTCTGATGGTAACGGTATTCTTATACCTTATGCAAGGGTAGATGATATCGTAACTGGCATAAGTAGGTCTGTTGATCTATATAAGGATACTAAGAGGTATATCAAACTGAGAGATAAGGTAACTGCTATGGATTTCTCATGGAATAACTCAGCGAAGCAGTATGTAGAATTATATCAAAAATTTCTAAATCAATAATGATGAAAGATAAAACGGTAGCGATAATATTAGGAGGAGGCGTGGGCTCAAGATTATATCCACTCACCAAAGACAGGTCCAAGCCTGCAGTCCCCATAGCAGGTAAGTATAGACTTATAGATATTCCTATCAGTAATTGTATTAATGCTGATATAAAAAAGATGTTTGTCCTAACCATGTTTAACTCGGCATCACTTAATGCGCATATCAAGAACACTTATCACTTTGATCAATTCACTAATGGCTTCGTAGATATACTCGCAGCAGAACAGACACCATCAAGTGATGAATGGTTCTTAGGTACTGCTGATGCTGTCAGAAAAACACTTAAGCGTATCAACAGTACAGAATTTGAATATGCATTGATACTATCTGGAGATCAATTGTATAATATGGATTTTGATACTATACTCAAGGATCACGAAAAACAAAAAGCTGACATTACTATTGCAACGATTCCAGTATTGAAAGAAGATGCTACTGGATTCGGTATTATGAAGGTTAGTAATGATGGAGTGATCGATGATTTTATAGAAAAACCAAATATGGAAGTGGTCGATAATTGGACCTCAGAATTAGGCCAACACTATAAGGATATGGGGAAGAATTACCTAGCATCTATGGGTATATACGTATTCAACAAAAAAGCACTTAATGATCTAATATCAGGATTTCCTGAATACACAGATTTTGGTAAAGAGGTCATTCCTTACGCTGTCAAGAGTAATAAATACAAAGTCATCAGTTATGCATATGATGGATACTGGGCTGATATCGGGACGATATCATCATTCTTAGCTGCTAATCTTAATCTAACAGGATACCTACCAGAGTTTAATCTATATGGCAATGAGAATAAAGTCTATACACGTGCTAGAATGCTTTCTCCTACTAAGATATTTGGCACTAAAATTACACAAGGTCTCATCTCAGATGGGTGTATATGTCATGCAAGCGAATTGTACAGATGTATATTAGGTGTCAGATCTCGTGTAGGAAAAGATACTGTGCTTAAGAATTGTATTGTCATAGGTAATTCCTATTATCAGACTCTCACAGATATAGATCAACTGCCAGAGAATGAGCTATTAGGTATAGGTAATAATTGTTATATAGAGAATGCTATTATAGATCGTAATGTCAAGGTAGGTAACAATGTAACTATTATAGGAGGTTCTGATCTTGAGGATGAAGAGACGGATACTTACTGCATCAGAGAAGGTATAATTATAGTAAAAAAAGGTGCATATATCCCTAAAGACTCTAAAATTGGCTTAAAAATAACTTGATTTCAATGCTTTTAATTTGAATCAAATCTATATTTGCCAGCTTTTAGTAGCTATACATAAGTATTACCTTTCAAAAAATAAGACCTGTGCAACATAAGATAGAATATACAGAACGAGAAGGTCATCCGATTGAGATGACGAGATTTGAACTAACAGATACTTATCTCGAATGTCAAGATAGCAGTGATCTTATAATGAGGGTCTACTTTATATCAGATGATATTCTGAGATTTAGATATGCTATAGATGGTCGTTTTGATGCTGATTTCTCATATGCATTGGATACGGATTATAACCCTACTAAGGCTACTGTCAGCTTAGAAGATCAAGGTGCTTACTTAGTGCTACATACAGCGACTTTAGATTGTAGAATTGATAAGAATGGATTCGGGACGACGATCACCGACAAAGATGGCAATGTTCTTAATCAGGATGAGAAGGGATTCCACTGGGAAAAAAATCATGAGTACGGTGGCTACATCGTACAGATGACTAAGGTGATGCAGACTAAGGAAGCTTTCTATGGCCTCGGCGATAAGCCTACAGATCTTAATATCGCTGGTAAGAGATTTACTAACTGGGGTACTGACGAGTATGGATTCCATAAGGATACAGATCCCATTTATAAAAGTATACCCATCTATTATGGATTGCATAATGGTATAGGCTACGGCATGTTTTTCGATAATACTTTCCAAGCCTACTTCGATTTTGGTAAGGAGAGAACAGATGTCGTCAGTTTCTGGGCACAAGGCGGTGAGATGAATTATTATTTTATCGCAGGACCTAAGCTTATAGATGTATGTAAGAGATATACTTTGCTTACAGGTACGCCAGAGATGCCACCATTATGGTCATTAGGCTATCAGCAATGTAAGTGGAGTTACTACCCAGAGTCACAGGTCAAGGAGATATGCACTAAGATGAGAGAGTACCAGATTCCTTGTGATGCGATATATCTTGACATAGATTATATGGACGGCTGGAGATGTTTCACTTGGGATAAAGAAAGATTCCCTGACCCTAAGCGTATGGTCGACGAGCTTAAGGCTGACGGCTTTAAGACGATGGTCATTATAGATCCAGGTATCAAAATAGATAAGAACTATAGCATATTCACAGAAGGATTAGAGAAAGGATATTTCTGTAAGAGAGTAGATGGGCATTACGTAGAAGGAAAAGTATGGCCAGGCGAATGTTACTTTCCAGATTTTACAAGACCAGAAGTAAGAGAGTGGTGGGCTGATCTTTACGAAGATCTCATCAATAATATAGGTGTAGCAGGCGTGTGGAATGATATGAACGAGCCAGCACTATTTGAGGTGCCTAGTAAGACCTTCCCTATGGATGTCATGCATGATTATGATGGTCATCCTACCAGTCACAGAAAAGCACATAATATATACGGCATGCAGATGGCAAGAGCTACTGCAGAAGGTGTCAAGAAGCACAATAATGGTAAGCGATCACTCATCATTACAAGATCAGGATACTCAGGCTTACAGAGATATTCTAGTGTATGGTCAGGAGATAATATCGCAAGCTGGGAGCATCTATGGATAGCAGATGTGCAAGCACAGCGATTAGCGATTTCTGGTATATCATTTAATGGATCTGATATCGGAGGATTTATAGAACAACCTACTGGAGAATTATTTGTCAGATGGATACAGCTTGGAATCTTTCATCCATTCTGTCGCGTGCACTCCTCAGGTGATCATGGTGATCAGGAGCCTTGGTCATTCGGTGATGAGTATGCCACACTATTTAAGAAGTTTGTCGAGTTAAGATATCAGATATTACCTTATCTATATACATCGTTCTATGATTATCATAAGAACGGAACACCTATGTTACAACCATTGGTATTCTTTGACCAATCTGATGCGTCTAACATTGATAGAGATCATGAGTTCCTCTGTGGATCACAGATGCTCGTATGTCCTGTCGCTAAAGAAAAAGAACTTATCACAAAGGTTTATTTGCCTTCCGGCGAATGGTATGATTACTGGAACAAGTCATTACATAAGGGTGGCCAAGAAGTACCTGTAACTACAAGCTTAGAGACTGTACCACTATTTATAAAAGCAGGCGCTATCGTACCTATGTATCCGATACAACAATATGTAGGGGAGAAACAATTCGATACAGTAACAATGGATGCTTACTATCTCAATGGAGAAGAAGAAAGCCAATACTACGAAGATGCACATGACAACTATGATTACGAGTCAGGCGGGTATCGACTTGCAAGATTACATTATTCAGGTTCTGGTAACGGAGTGACTATTTCTCAGAATATAGAAGGAAACTTTGATGCGCCATATAAGAATTATACTTTCAATTTTATAGGAATCCCATTCAAGATCAATAAGGTCGTCTGCGATAATGTGGACATTACCATTGACATTGATACTAAAACGTTTACCGTACCTTATAATTTTTCTCATATAGAAATATCATAACTGAATATACTTAGATACTCTTAAGTACCATGTGTGCCGGACAAGTTTTATATGATAGTAAATATTATAAGACATAGTTGTCACTTATCCAAGCGTATATTACCATATCAGATCTATTAATTATTTACATTTACAGTATAATAAATTAGATAATGACTAAGACTATCACAATCTCACTAGCAGTTATATTCTGTACGCTGGTAATTATATTTAGCTCATGCGGTGAGCCAGAAGAACCTATGGAGCTGACAGGTATATCGAGTGATTTTGATATCGTAGGAAGATGGAATTTTCAAGTAGTATCAGGTACTGGCGTCATTACAGGTGTTCCACAATCGAGTACTGATGAGAACCCTACTGGTTTTGTAGAATTTTTAGAAGGAGGGATTGGATACTCTGATTTTGGTATTGAGCTACTGAATAGGCCGTATGAATTACAAGATTCTATAACATGGTCTAGACCGACTTCAGATACCTTAATATTAAAGAAGATAAGTGAACCTAATCCCGATGTATGGCACATTATAGGTGCCAATGCCACAGAAATTAACGCCGAGTGGCCAATAGAAATAGCAGGAAATACCGCCACATTAAATGCCAAACTTACAAAGGAATAATACTTACTGCTTGCTACAACTGGATGCTCTCAGTAATCTGTTATTTCAGAATCTGAGAACCCATATATATGCCTGCCCCGATAGCTAATACACAACTAACGACACTCATCAATACATAGAGTAGCGATAGGCCATAACTTCCTGATTCTATCAGCTGGAATGTCTCAGCGGAGAAAGTACTAAATGTACTGAAACCACCACAAAAACCAACAACCCAGAATAGTCTGCTATTGTAATGGTCAGATTTAAATAAGAAATACGATATTAGAAATCCCAATATAAGGCTACTTACAATATTGGCTGCTAAGGTCTGATATGGAAAGCCTTTAGAAGAAGGCGATATCATCAGGCTAAGTGCATATCTACACAGAGCACCTAAGCCACCACCTACGAAGACATACAATACATGCATCAAGCCGTCTTTTTTAGTTTTTGCTTATTATTCCTATTCGCTCGTATAAGTTGTACTACAAGGACTAGCAGAGATGCTATAACTAACAAGGCTAATAATAAAATCAACGATCCTAATGACTGGAACTTATAGACTAAGAAGATAAAGCCCAGATTAACTAAGATTAATAAGGCAGTCACTTGCATATGACTATAGCCGATATCAAGGAGTAGATGATGTATGTGATTTCTATCAGGTCGGAACGGGGATTTTCCTTTCAGCATTCGTGATGTGAATACTCTTAATGTATCAAAAAGTGGAATAATTAGAATTCCGACTGCTATAGCGGGAGGAGACTCCACAGCATAGCGAGCATATGGTGTATCCAAGATGAACTGATGATGCTCTATGAAGCTGATAGATAGTATAGAAGCCACTAATCCAACTAATAGTGACCCGGTATCTCCCATGAAAATTTTGGCAGGTGTAATATTGTAATATAGAAAGGCAATCACGGAACCAGCTAACGCAAAGGATATAGATGCGAGTTCTATTCTTTCTACCATATAGAACCATGTCCCAAATGTAACGGCCATTAAGATACCTATACTGCCCGCCAGGCCATTAACGCCGTCTATTAGATTAAAAGCATTTATAATAATGATAATTATAAATAGTGTCACAGCAATACTTAGTAATATGGGCAGCTCAGTAATACCGAAAATGCCATAAAAACTCGTAATTCTGAGCTTAGAGAAAAATATCAATATACATGCGGCGAATATCTGACCTAAGATCTTACGATTAGCCGATACAGGATCGATATCATCTTTAGCGCCTATAAGGAATATGATAATACAAGCACACAATATATATTGTAGATCTCCGAAATATCGGAATGGCGTCCATAGAATGATAGAGAATATCGTCCCTGCGAATATAGCAATACCACCTAATGAGGGCGTACTTACACTATGTGCACGCCGGTCACCAGGCTCATCGACTAACTCTTTCTTTCTCGCTACACTTATAATAGAGGGTATCGCAAAAAAGGTTAGTAGAAAAGAAGTAATAAATGCCAGTACAATATCATACATATCAAAAAAAAGCTTCAAAGTGATTTTCTATATCACCTCATTATTTTAGATATGGAAATAACCATTATCTAAGATGAAGATAAGAGTTATACTTTGATATAATAACATATAGGTATATGATATACACTGTGAGAGGATATTGGATATATAGACTATTTGATACTAAGTGTATCTCAAGTGACATATCTAAGACTAATTAATATGATAGAACTATAGAGTATTAAATACCCTCTAATATTACTTTTGTAAATTAGCGTGCTACTTGTAAGAGCAGCCTCTAAGGCCAAGAACAGTATTTTTTATAAAGAAATATGACTTTTAAGGATCAAATAGACTTATCAAAGCTTCCAGAACACATAGCAGTGATCATGGATGGTAATGGTCGATGGGCCAAGACTCATGGTAAGCCAAGGATATTCGGACATCGTAATGGTGTCAAAGCAGTAAGAGAGATATCAGAAGGTGCAGCAGAGATAGGTATCAAGTATCTGACTCTATATGCTTTCTCTACAGAAAACTGGAATCGACCACAATTAGAAGTAGATGCTCTCATGACCTTACTGGTCTCTACAGTTAGAAATGAGCTTAAGACGCTTAACAAAAATAGTATCAGACTCAATGCCATCGGAGATCTCAGCAGATTACCTCCTAAGACATATAAGACCTTAATGGAAGGTATAGAGGATACACGTAATAATGATAGGATGACCCTGACATTAGCTCTGAACTATAGTGCCCGATGGGAGCTTACTGAAGTTGTAAGAAATGTAGCTCATGATGTCAAGCAAGGGAAACTTAACATCGCAGATATCAATGACTCAGTCATACAGGCAGCACTGACCACTCACGATATGCCAGATCCAGAACTGATGATAAGAACCAGCGGAGAACAACGTATCAGCAATTATCTATTATGGCAGCTCGCGTATGCAGAATTATACTTTACGGATACATTCTGGCCTGACTTTAATAAGGAAGAATTATATAAGGCTCTAGTGGATTATCAGGGCCGTGAGCGTAGATTCGGGCAGATATCAGAGCAATTGTAAGCTTTAAGCTTACGGAAAGAGCAATTTTTAAGCAATTATCTTGTTAATTAATAGACAAGCGTAGTATTAAACTTTAAAGAATCGTTAAAGCATTAAAAAACAAGCCCCAAAGAGTTTAGCTTTGCACCCCTTACATCAGATTTAATGAATAAATACTTAATCCTACGAGCTCCTATCTTTTTGTTACTACTAGTAATGTATTCCTCAGGGGTATATGCTCAGATAGATACAAGCAAGTATTCGACATTTGACTATAGTCAAAAAAGAACCTTCAATGTAGGTGGCATCGAGGTAGATGGCGCTAAATCCCGGGATCCAAACGCGATTAAGTCTATAGCTAAGTTACGTGAAGGGAAACAAATTACGATCCCAGGAGATGATATACCTAAAGCAATTAAGTCACTACTACGATTAGGCTTATTCGAAGATGTAAAGATAGTACAGACTGATGTCCAAGGAGACCTCATCTTCTTAAAGATTATACTTATAGATAGGCCTACACTTTCTAGGTATAGCATAGAGGGCGAGTCAAAAAATAAACACTCAGATCTGACAGATATCATCGATAGGACTATCTCAAAAGGAAGTATCGTTACTGAAGATCTAAAAAATCTATTAGTCCTTCAGCTCGAGGAAAATTATATAGAAAAAGGATTTCTTGATGCAGAAGTCACCATAACAGAGAAAAAAGATGAAGTCAAAGACAACGCAGTCAGACTTATATTCAAAATCGATAAAAAGGATCGTGTCAAAATAGCGAACATTACCATCTTAGGTAACTCCAAGTATACAGATGCTAAGCTCAAGAAAAAATTAAAAGACACTAAGCAAGCCGGTACACTATTTAAGAAATCTAAATTCGTCAAAGATGATTACGAGTTTGATAAGAAGAATCTTATCCAATTCTATAATTCTGGAGGTTATAGAGATGCTGTAATAGTAGAGGATACTATGTGGAGATCTTTTAATGGTGATCTTAATATTGAATTGACAATAGATGAGGGAGATCGTTATTACTTTAGAAATATTACTTGGAAGGGAAACTCTAAATATAAATCAGATTACCTCTCTAATGTATTAGGAATAGCTAAAGGTGATGTATATGATCCAGAGTTATTAGAGAAGAGACTATCATTTAGTCTTGATGGAAGAGATATCTCATCATTATACTTAGATGATGGTTACTTATTCTTCAATGTAGATCCAGTAGAGATATCTGTAGAGAACGACTCTATAGATCTGGAGATGCAGATGTATGAAGGTGCACAGGCAACTATTGCTAATGTCAATATCTATGGTAATGATAGAACACACGAGCACGTCATCAGAAGAGAATTAAGAACAGAGCCAGGTGACAAATTCAGTAGAACGAATATCATCAGATCTAATAGAGCTGTAACGAACCTAGGATACTTTAATCCAGAAACTTTCGATATACAGACGCCAGTCAATCAGGCAAATGGAACTGTGGATATTAACTATACAGTAGAAGAAAGACCTTCTGATCAGCTTGAGTTA
>CALLAG010000141.1 GCA_938002705.1 uncultured Saprospiraceae bacterium
ATCATTCTATCTAGACTATTGACATGGAAGTAGTTGTCTGCGACTCCACTTGATGGGATATTCTGATCAGCTGCACATATTCCTTGATAAGACATGATAGTCGTACCGGATCCGATTTCGTAAGAAGTTTCATCTGAAATAGCACTGTCACATGAAGAACCACTGCCATTAAAAGTATGTGGGGCATCAAACTGATGACCAAACTCATGAGCGGCAAGATTTACAAATCCGTTTCCTACATTATTGAAAGAGCCACTCCAACCTGCAGCTTTTCTATTATCGTTACATACCACACCTAATCCTGCAATTCCACCAGTTGCCCATCCATCTCCTGATGAGTGCACGTGAAATACGTGTCCTACGTCGTAGTTATTAGTGTTAAATAGATTACCTATTACATCCGAAGCTTGAGTTGGTCTGCTGGCCCCTGCAGGATCAAATGGATCACTGTTAGAGTTAGAGTATCTTACATCTGGCGAACCCGAAGACATTATAGGCTCTATAGCCAGATCATTTTCGAATATTGCTGAGATATCACTCAAGTTAGCGATCGCCCTATTACGTGCTGTACCTAGATTACCGCTGAACTCATAGTACTCACCAGTCACAACTACCGCAACCCTATAGACTCTCTTTACGGAGCCATTATTTTTATGAGGAACATTGAGCTCTTCTTCCTTAATACTTGTGACAGATTCTTGTTCTGCTATAATTCCATGTTGACCACATTCATGATGTTGACCACTATTTCCTATTCCTACTTCTCTGTAGTAGGATTTTACACCTTTCTCTATAGTGGAGTAGTACCTTATTAATTTTGAATTGTAGAGGTATGTAATGAAAACATCATCACCCGCAACGATTAATCTTCCTTTGATAGATGGATTTTTTGTATCTACTATTTTGTAGGATTTTACATCATCATATGGGCTTTTAGAATCTCCCCACATTGAGAATTCTGTCATAGTAAATTCTCTTTCGGAATCTATAAATGGCAATGATATTCTCTCAGTCTTAGTGAAAGCTGATTTCTTGATATCAGATATATCCAGTGATACCTTCTTGAGGGTGTTATCATGTGCTTTGAAAGTCTCAGCGACATCTATGACATCGGCTTGTTGAGACATGACCGAATAACTGCTTAATACGAGTAATATTAAGTAAATAGGAAGTTTTTTCAACATATTCATAAGGTTGGAAGATTATAACTCTAATATATTAAAGTCATTGACATTTATAATAATATAACTCACAGCAAATTGTCTGCAAAAACAGATAACGCAGTTATACTCATCAGAAAAACCAGGTCTGTAATCGGGAGAACATCAGATAACGATTAGTATATCATAATCGCTGTCTAATCCAGCACATATCTTAATGATAAGGAAGGAGAGGTGCCTAATAGATTATTATACTGAAAATCAGCATCAATCGTAATATCGCTAAAGAGATCTAATGACAGACCAAATGCCATAGTACCAGGCAAAGTATTAAAGCCCAATCTCACATCCAATAGTGCAATAGGACTATATTCTAAACCAACTTTTAAGTTAGGCGATTCTTCTATATACTTTTCTACCTCAGTATAGATCTTAAGTTTATCAGTCACACAATTATAGAATCCCAGATGGATATATGCATTAGATTCTGATTGCAGACCTATGGAGCTGTTCTCAAAGTTAAAAACATAAGCCGCGTAGCCCATCTTATCATTGATCTTACCAGACAGGCCTATACCATACGTAAGAAATGACTTCTGTCCGTTCTCACTGATTATGAGTTGGTTATAATCAAAATTAACAGATATAGAGAGTTTTTCTAATAGGCGTCTAGCGTAACTAAGCGATAGCTTCTGTTCTCTATACTCCGAGAAGCCATAGGAATTAAGGCTTACGCCGAATGCATTATTATCTCCAAATTTCTTAAAAACCCCTATCTGAGAGTTAGTTAGTTCTGACAAGGAAAATCGCCTCTGCGATGCCATCATGACACCAAACTTATCTGTACCTAATGAGACATTAGAGAAGTTATTAAATAAGGCATCTATAGAACTGAGGGTAGAGCTGACATCAGCTAGTCCTGCACTTCTGCTTCCTTGAAAAGTATAAGCACCTCTCTGCCCATGTAACTGAATACTGATAAGCATTACGAGGCAAAGTATTATTAATTGATATGTAGATTTATGTGTGACCACTATTCGAGTTACAGAAATGCTTTAATATTGTAGAAGCAAATCTTATATTAGAAATTCTTACAATATGTGACTTATCGCATATTTTGACATCATAAAAATAAACAAGTTGACAAGATTTAGAAGAAATCACGAAAAATCTAACCGGAGTTCTAATTTCCTCGCAAGAGGTTTAATATTCTCTATCGTTCTCATAGGCATTATGTTCTACTTGTTCTATCAGATGAAAGATCAGATAGCAGGTCCTCCATCATCGTCTCGTAGCAATAATGGTTATGAGGTCAATTACGATAATAAGACACTAACGGATCAATCCGAATTCTACGAAGATGTATCAGATAGAACCTATCTTCCTGAAGTAAAAGGTGATCTTATACATCATACTTATTACTCTCTTGACTATAATGAGGATACTGAGCAGTGTAACTGGGTAGCATACCGACTGACAAAAAAATCACTCGCCGTAAAGAATGTCAAACGAGCAAAAAAATTCAACTACGACAGTGATATATCTACAAGATCAGCATCTCATAGTGACTATACTCACTCGGGTTATACACGAGGTCATATGGCCCCTGCAGGCGATATGGCATTTAACGAAGTCGCTATGACAGAGAGTTTTCTTATGAGTAATATGAGCCCTCAGACAAGAGGTTGTAATGGTGGTATATGGAAAGAATTAGAGGAAAATGTAAGAGATT
>CALLAG010000142.1 GCA_938002705.1 uncultured Saprospiraceae bacterium
TAAATACTAATATTGCTGTAAGAAGAAATCAAGATAACACCTTAGAAGAAAATACATTTACTATTAATCTTCATAATCAACATAATTACAAGAACGTAGATCTTTCGTTCTCCTTACTTCAGCATCTATTAGATAAAAAATCTATAAACATCAGCACAGAAGTAGGTGCAGGTGTTAACCGCATGTTCGCTCTGAACAATAATCTTTCTGCAGTAGATATCTCAGATATATCATATAGTATAGCCTCGATAGATGAAAGTAGTACTCAGGATAATCTGAACAATACAAGGGCTCATATGATATTAGGTATCAATGCTGGTGCTACAATATCTACGCAAGTTGATCTCAACTTTGCTTACTTATACAAAAGCGACTTCTCTCCTATCTTTAGCTCTGGAGACTTCAGTACTACACTGATAAGGCATCAATTCGTTGTTAGTGCTAAGACAAGATTCTAATCACTGCCTTACGTATCACCTCATTTCAGTCTCCTACGATGTGTTAGCTTTAGCTAATACTAAGATGTGGATACAACATAAGTTGCAACCTACAATTCGTCCTTAAAATTTATAATAATTAGACAGAAGTTACTGAAGATAAAGAGAATAAATATCTCATGTTAGTCAGAGAATATTTACAATAAGATGTCTACTATATATGGATATAGGGCAAAAGGAAGCCCCTGAAATAAAATCGACTTCAAGGGCTGTACTCCTAAGTGGTTCCACAAGGACTCGAACCTTGGACCCTCTGATTATGAGTCAGATGCTCTAACCAACTGAGCTATAGAACCGTATTGTATGTAGTCAGATCCTCTGATAGGATCATGCTCTGATTAAGAGTCTGCAAATATAGGTCATTATACCATATCATCGAAGTATTATCTACTCAATTTACACTCAAAAGAAAATGTCTTACGAGTGAGCCAAATTATCTAACTAAAACAGCTACTTATAATCAAACCTATACTCATTATATAGAAGGAGCGACTCCATATAATGTATAGATCCACCAATTAACGCTCATCTTATCAGACATATTGTCAGTATGTTTTAATATTTTATGACAATATGTCACACTTTATTTGAGTTTTCTATCAATTTGTCACTTTTTGTGGCATGGTACAGCAATTGATCTATCCATATCGTAATTGAATATTTCTAAAACAAAAAACATATAGATTATGAACATTTTAAATTATGCAAAACCAGTACAACACAAGAATCTTTCACAAGCATTAGACAACTTCTTTAACATTCCTGATTCTGTGGGGACTAAGCTATCTTACTCTAAGCCTTCTGTCAATATCAGAGAAAACAAAGACAGTTACGCTATAGAAATAGCAGCTCCAGGCCTAAAGAAGGAACACTTCAACATCTTAGTAGAGAAAGACCAGCTGATAGTAGAAGCTACTATTGAGAGCAACTCTGAGACATCTGAAGATGAAGGCAAGTATACGAGAAGAGAATTCAACTTCGGATCTTTTAGAAGATCATTCCACATCTCTGATAAGATCAACTCAGAGAAGATAGATGCACAATATGAGGATGGTATTCTGACTCTTACATTAGACAAAAGAGAAGAGGCTAAAGACAAGCCAGCAAGAACTATCACAATTAGCTAAGTACCTGCATGGAGTACAAAGCATTTTTTAATTGCCTTACACTAACAAAGGACGACTTGATTCTCAAGTCGTCCTTTGTTCATTTTGCCTATATTATAAAAAACGCTATCAAATAATTAGATGCATGCATATCATTATAAGTTAACTGATTAACATAGATTTGTTATTATGGATATAAACTCAACAGAAATCGTTGGCTACCTTGCTAGCTTATTCGTTCTACTCTCTTTTTTCAAGAAAGATATCCGGCAATTAAGAATTATTAATTCTCTAGGCTGCGGCCTGTTCGTTGCCTACGGTGTTTTATTATCCAGCATCCCCCTTATCATTACTAATGTGGCTATTCTTATTGTGAATGCATATTACCTACTCTGGAAAACTCCAGACAATGAAAAACCAAAATCCTAAAGATTACTTAGGCTTGACGGCAGGGACGCCACC
Source organism: uncultured Saprospiraceae bacterium (assembly GCA_938002705.1). Classification (GTDB taxonomy): domain Bacteria; phylum Bacteroidota; class Bacteroidia; order Chitinophagales; family Saprospiraceae; genus RFSX01. The sequence continues at coordinate 2,066 of CALLAG010000142.1, forward strand.
TATAACTATAAGAAAAGAAATGGACGACCTGATTATCAAGTCGCCCATCTTCATATCTTAGTCACTTAGTTGGGTTCTAATAATAGACCATATTAGCAATCTATAAAAAATATTAAAAATGAAAACCTAATTTCAATTGCCCAATATTTAATAATTTTAATTCACTCCAATTACTGTTAGCCTGTGGACCAAAATCATCTGTATCCCTTGTTGTATTATATATAAATGCTAATGTGGGTTCTGTAGATAATGAGAAATGGTCACCTATACGATAGAGTATCCCCCAGAATCCATAGACGCCGTAATTACGATTTATTCTGTTACTACTTTTTATGCTATTAGTGCTGTGATTTAATTCGCATCCATAGTAGAAGTCCCACTTACCATCTGAAGAAAAGGATCGATCTATACCTAACCTTACCGCTATATCTGTAATACCAGCATTAGAAGATGTCACATCAAGATTAATAGCACTCCTTAGATTGTACTTAGCACCTATAGCATACCTATAGCTTAAGTCCAGATTATTTACTTGCTCATTAAATAGAACTATAAAATTAGATGCATTAATAGATAACTGATTTTTATTTTCAGTTCTTTGAGAATATCCATTTATACAATACAAACACGTTAGCGTTACCGCCCATAACTTTACCACGATCCAGTAAATTCTTTTACCATCTCCTCTAAATCACCAAGAAATGATTCTACATAATTAAAGCTATCCTCTACCGTTAGATCTTTGTAGTAGATATTCATAACCTCATTATCCTCATCATACTCAAGGTCAGCTATCTTTATACCGTTAAAAAGAACATCCAAATCTAAGAGAGAATTAAATTGATTCTCAGTAGGGTCATCTATAGCAATTAGACTTCCAAGATCAGCAATCGACTGTACCGTCAACGCTCCAGCGTTTATTTTGACATGTGCTTTTTCTACAGAGTCTTCATTAATATTTTCGAAATCGTCATCGGATAGTTCTATATCAATTTCGATCCCCATATTACAACTTTGACCATCGTTAGCTATTATACTCGCTGAGAATTCTGTTGCTGATACTCGTGATACTGACATAGCGATATCCATTGGAGCAATAAACAAATTAGCATTTAAAGAAACTGGGATTTCAAAATTTGAATTACTCGCATACTCTATATTATCAAGATTAAATTCCATCAGCTTCTGGCTATCTACGGTCATTATAACATGAATTTCTGTCGGCAAGAACAATCTTTCTCCATCTATCAAGACTTGCTGATCTTCGTATTTATCTATTCTTAATTCTACGTTATTCGTGTTTTGTGTCTCGTCAGAAGGAAATCTAAAGACAACCTCATCAGTTACATTGTTTATCTTTTGCCATGACTTAGAGGTCTGAACGTACTGATATGTTCCTGAGTGGTATGATAAATCAATTCTACTGTTATCATCTATATGTTCCCCATCAATAACTTCGTCTAATTCATCAGTTAAGTCTTCAAGCCAGTTTTCATTTAATACTTCGCCATCAGACATTTTCAAAAACTTTCTAAACATTACGTCTGTCGTTGTAGAATTCTTAAAGTCATCGACGCAACTCAGCATTTGGTTAAATGAAGATTTAATATTCTCAATATCTTCAGCTACAGTAGTTTCTACGGGACACAAAGGACAATCGCCTCCACAATCTATACCAGTTTCTGTGCCGTTCATGACCCCGTCACTACACATGGCATTATCTGGATCATCATCTCCACATGACGAAATAAATAGGACCCCACAAAGGATAGAAATAGAAAGAAAGAAAAATTTGAAATGATTTACCATAATGATTTTTTTAGAAGTTTTATTTATAATGAATTTAAACGAGAGATTAGCATCTGCTGGTATGATTGACTTAGTTTTATCAGAAAGATGAGAAAGCACTCCAATAGAAATCTAAACATTCAACTTAAATATTAGTATAAATTTATGGAATTGTAGCTATTCTGTAACTTCTATTACTTAAAGTTGCGTTAAATCTTGCTATGTGATAGTTCAAGATTTATGAAGATCAATCAATAACGGGATAAATGACAGGAGAACTTCTATGCTTTTTATTACTTTATAAAAAGAAATGGACGACCTGATTATCAAGTCGCCCATTTCTATTTATTAGCAATAAATATTTCTTGTTCTATTACGATGCCTACAAAGCGATATTCACACCGTCTTCACTTTGAGTAGAGACTATTCTTTGATAGACTATATTGTGAATGTTATCTAAGTCGTCAAGTTGTGGTTTTCTTAATGCTTTTTCTCTTAGCTCCGCTAATCTTTCCATCTCTTTCTCTGCAGCTATCTTACGCTGTCTTGATAGAGCATAAGCCTTAGGATCGTATATAGATAGATATGTCATCTTACGTGACGAGGGTATAATCAATGTGTGCCTACCATCATTCTTAGGAAAATTTCCTGTCTTATACATAGGATTGAGATATCTAAGCATATTATAATCTACATCAAGATCCTTAGCTAGCTCCTTAAAGTTATGCCCCAGTCCATCATTTACCTTGACTGTATTTCTGAGGTCCGACTCTGGAAGTGTAGGTCTCAGATCATGTGCATGATAGTACTTCATTAAATACATAGCCGCAATTACCCTTGGCAAATATTTCTGAGTTTCTTTGGGTAGGTGATGTCTTATCACCCAATAATCCTTACTCCCACCTGATCTTCTGATAGCCTTACGTACATTACCAGGACCACAATTATAGGCGGCTATAGCAAGCGTCCAATCATCAAAAGAGTCATACAGATAAGAAAGGTAATCTAATGCAGCGGCAGTAGATTTTTCTGGATCACGTCTTTCATCTACATAATTATTAATCTCAAGACCCTGCATTCTTCCTGTCGCCTTCATGAATTGCCATAATCCAGAAGCTCCAGATTTTGAGACAGCGGTAGGTACAAGATTAGATTCCACAATAGCTACATACTTAAGATCGTCTGGAAGGTTTTTCTCTTGTATTGCTTTTTCAAATATTGGAAAAAATAGATCTACACGACCTAATATATTCTCGCCAGCTACTCTGTAGCTCACGGTATACTCTTTGATTCTACGTCCTACTTCTGGAGTGTAATTGATATCTATGATACTGGATATATTATTAAGTCTATCCTTGATATCTGCAACAGAAAAATGGGTAGCATTATCTCTCGACTTAAGAGAACTGCCTACTACCATATGCGCCGACAGCGGCATATAGGCCAATAGGAATACTGTTATTACTGTGGCTATGGGTCTAGCCACAATCGAATAAATGCTCATGGTAAAGAAATTTGCTGAAATCTGTAAATGGGTACTGTATAAATCGGAATATATGACTGTTTTGGTTTAAGAAACAGTATATTGTTCGTTTAGGGCTTTACTTTTTAAAGCCATTCCAAACTAAGATGCAAATATATACTCTTTAGTATATAAATCAAATGACTCACATTAAATATTTTTATAATGTGTTATCTATTGATTTCCAATTATTATGCCAAGCTTCAATAACTGTATATAATTCGGGTACATTATATACAACTGGCCTAAATTGGATTGTTAGCTAATTGACGCAGAACAGGCACTTTTTGTTGCAAAAAAGTTGGTTATAATTGAATTAGGAGCTAATTTTTTTGTCTCCACATAGGAGCTTACCAGTTAAGGATTAACCTAGCTCGTATATTCTATGATGATCTCATCGATGGACTTATTGACTTGTACACCCGTCTTCATTTCTTTAATTGTTAATATGCCGGACGCTACCTCATCACTTCCTATTAGAATGACATTAGGCACACTTATATCATTGGCATACTTCATCTGCTTCTTAAGCTTAGAAGGGGCAGGATAGAGGTCTGCAGAGATACCCGCTTGACGTAATTTTGATAATTGTGTAAATGCATATGTATGCGACTCATCGTCGAATGCGATAAGCAAGTATTGTAATTTCTGCTGTACAGATACTGGAAACAGATCTAACTCTTCCATGACATCATAGATACGTGCTGCACCAAAGGACACACCTACTCCTGACACACCTTTAAGACCAAAGCTACTTGTGAGGTCATCGTATCTACCGCCACCACCGATACTACCTATATTGACATCATCAGATATGACTTCGAATATACATCC
>CALLAG010000143.1 GCA_938002705.1 uncultured Saprospiraceae bacterium
ATGCACGTATGAGCAGTACCCTATTAGATATACTCTTAGAGCCTCCTATCGACAAGTCTGCATCGATAGGTGATTGAGGACCATGTATTTTTATTCGACCCAAAGCCTGTTCTTTTACCAGTTGATTGTAAGAAGTTCTTCAGTATCTGGATGTAAGCTCATACCTACTGGACAGTGGTGAGCTGCTGCTTCGAGCATCTTCTTTTCTTTATGCGTGTAACCTTTATCAGGCATCTGGATGACGACTTCTATAGTCTTAATTCTACGTGGATTAGAATCCATAATTTTATTGACATCAGCAGAAGCACCTTCTATGTCTATTCCATGCGTATTAGCAGTGATGCCCATGATGGTAAGTATACAAGATGCCAGTGCCGTAGATGCAAGGTCAGTAGGAGAAAACGCTTCTCCATTACCATGATTATCTACAGGGGCATCAGTGATGATGACATTACCTGACTTAAGGTGTGTCGCTTCTGTTCTTAGCTTTCCTTTATAGACTACTTTTGATATCATTCTTCTTCTTTGCTTGTTTCTATTGGCTTACGCGAATCTTTTTTCTTACGATAATTATTATCTCTTGCATCTTGATGTGAGCTATCTTGATCATATCTTATGATGATCTGCTTGACAAGTCTATGTCTTACGACATCCTCAGCAGTCAAGAATACGTGACCTATCCCTGATATATCACCTAATATATCTAAGGCTTTATACAGACCAGATCTCTGATGTCTTGGCAGATCTACTTGTGAGAGATCTCCTGTGATTATACACTTAGCTGATGGCCCTAATCTGGTCAAGAACATCTTAAGCTGAACAGAAGTCGCATTCTGAGCCTCATCTAATATGATGAAAGCATTATCTAATGTACGACCTCTCATAAATGCCAGCGGCGCTACTTCTATTATCCTATTCTGCATGAAGTGATCCAGCTTCTCTCTCGGAAGCATATCATCTAATGCATCATATAATGGACGCAAGTACGGATCTACCTTATCCTTAAGATCACCAGGCAGAAAACCTAAACTCTCCCCTGCCTCTACGGCTGGTCGTGTAAGAATAATCTTCTTGACTAATCTTGTCTTAAGTGCTCTCACAGCTAGTGCTACAGCGGTATATGTCTTACCTGTACCTGCAGGTCCTATAGCGAATACGATATCATTATCTTCGCTGTAATCGACTAATTTTTTCTGATTACGGGTACGTGCTTTGATAGGTTTTGCATTACGACCATAGACGATGACATTAGGCTGCATCGCTTTACTGCCCTCTTCACCCCCTTCGGGTATTTGTAATTCGTAAGCAAGGTTACCATTCAGTACATCATTGACATTTTTAGTAGTGAGTGTCTCAGTATCTCTGAGTAATCTGACGAGCTGTTCTATTTTGGATTTGGCTTTCTGGGCCTCCTTCTTTTCTCCATTTATCTTAATGGTATCTCCCCTCGTATTAAATGTCAGATCAGGAAATGACTTCTTAATAAGATTAAGGTTAGAATTTTTTTCTCCATAGAGTTCTCTATGGTCTATACCATCTATGGTAAGTACGATTTGGCTGAGTGCTTTCTTTGCGATATTATTATAGTTTAAGAATCTAATAACAAAGTTACGTTGTTTTTAGTTGCGGTATATATTTAGAAGTCATTTAATAGTTAAATGCTCATCCCAGGATAGAGCTTAACCTACAACAAATCATTGGCTAACAATGATTTCCTCTACCCGTAGGGTGGATTATGGGTTTCTGATGCATAATCCAGGTTTAATAATAGCCATTGGCATCACAGGTCATGATATGACATATTATTCGAATAATACAGTAAGTTAATCGTGTTTTATATTATAAATATTTATCATTTGATGATATTTGTCTATTATTACTTATAAGATGTCTATAGTTACTATCATATCAGATTTTGGTCAGAAAGATCACTATGCAGCCCTGCTGAAAGGTGCTATATTGACTAATAATCCATCTATCCAGATCATAGACATCACACATGAGGTAGATACACATGATATAAGACAGGCTTCTTATCATCTTAATGCTGTATGTAAGCGATTCCCGCCAGGCACAATACACGTCGTTGCTGTTAATAACTTCTATGACGTCAATTATGAGATTATCATATTCGAATACAAAAACATGTACTTCATAGGTCCTAATAATGGCCTTTTTTCATTAGCCTTTGATTCTATAGACGAGGATCAGATATACAAGATTGCATTAGACGAGGGCGACTCTAACATGTTTGACCTTATAGCACATGGTGTCGGATTGATATCTCACAATATGTCTATAACTGAAGTCGGTCCACCGCTTAATCATTTTGACAAGAAGATAGACATCAAGCCCGTCATCACATCAGATGAGATACGAGCAACAATCATACATATAGATAAGTTTGAGAATGTCATCATCAATGTACATAGAGAGTTTTTCGAGCATTTCCGTAAGGGTAGAAATTTTGAAATTTATTTCAAATACTATGATCCTGTTAGAGTTATAAGTGACAACTACAGTAACGGTCCCGTAGGAGAGGTCGTATGCCTCTTTAACTCAGCTAACTACTTAGAGATATCTATCAATATGGGGAAGGCTGCCAGCCAACTGGATCTACTCAAAGACGAAACCATCCAAATAAAATTCGTAGACTAATGATAGTAAGAATTGTAAAAATGGAATTCAAGCCAGAGCACGTCTCTGACTTCAAAAAACTATTCGTAGATAAAAAAGAAAAAATAAGAGCGTTCCCTGGCTGTCAATATCTTGAACTACTCCAAGGTACCGATGCTAAGGACAACGTATTCATGACATACAGCCACTGGAATACAGCACAAGATCTAGAGAACTATAGGTACTCAGACTTATTCGCCGCGACGTGGAAAGAAACTAAAGCTATGTTCTCTAAGAAGGCAGAAGCTATCAGCACGGAAAGACTACATGCACTTATCTAATGGCTACAATCAAAGCATCATCATACGAGATACTTATAGACGAGGACTATGCTAAGCTTAACGCATATGTAGAATCCTTATCGCCTTCTAATATCATCATCATAGTAGATGAGAATACGGAAGTACATTGCCTACCGAAAATAAAAAAACACCTACACCAAGACTTCTTAAGTATAAAAATCCCTGCTGGAGAAAAGTATAAATCTATATCTACATGCCAAGGACTATGGGAGACTCTAATCAAGTATAATTGTGATAGACAGAGCCTGATCATCAATCTTGGAGGAGGCGTCATCGGTGACATGGGAGGATTCGTCGCAGGTACATACATGAGAGGCATCAGATTCATACAGATGCCTACGACCCTACTCTCACAAGTCGATGCCAGCGTAGGTGGCAAGCTCGCCATAGATCTATCATCTTATAAAAACATAGTAGGCCTGTTCTTAGAGCCCTCTATGGTATGGGTAGATACGAGCTTCATACAGACGCTTACTGAATTAGAGCTACGCAGTGGATATGCTGAAGTGATTAAGCATGCCCTCATAAGATCTAAAGCCCTATGGCAGAGAATCAATAGTCGAAAGCTGGATTACTCTTCCGAGGAATGGTCGACCTTGATTACAGATAATATTGCCATCAAGAACTTCGTCGTACAACAAGACTTCAAAGAAGGCGGCTTACGGAAAGTCCTCAACTTTGGACATACGATAGGACATAGTATAGAAAGTCATTTTCTTAATAGTACGAGCCCACTCACTCACGGAGAGGCCATAGCCGCAGGTATGATATGCGAATCATACATCAGCCATGAGCAGAACTTGATATCAGAATCAGAATTATCAACTATCACTTCTTATATCCGATCACTCTACCCTATCAACGTCAGACTAAGTACTATATCTACGGAGCTTATCAGAATAATGGGACATGATAAGAAAAATGTATCAGGGCAGATTCTATTCTCACTGATTGAAGGTATAGGTGATAGTACTTATGATGTCCATGTGGATGATGATATTATTATAAAGGCACTTGAGTACTATGACAACATAACATCTTAAAAAATAATTATGAGCGAGAGAATAAAAATAAAAGAAACAACAGTTCTCTCAG
>CALLAG010000144.1 GCA_938002705.1 uncultured Saprospiraceae bacterium
TTATTTGCTATTTTTCTTCCTGTATAGGAAATAGTTATGCCATAATATTGATATAGCAAACAACTGAAATATTAGTAAATTTCTAATTCCAATAAATGTTATTTCTGAATTTCCCAATAAACTAAATAACGCTAATACCAGAGTTGGAATAACCAATATTAATAAACTGATTCTTAATAATTTTACCATGTTTATTCTTTAAGCACTGAACTAACTATGCCTGCCATGATTGCACTTTTATATATATGCCCTCGCATCCACTCCTTCAAAGTAATTAATGAAAGCAATATTAACCACTCTCATACCTCCTTGTGTAGGATAGTCTCCTGAGAAATACCAATCTCCGAGATTATGTGGACAAGCTTTATGTAGATCCTCTATTGTCTGATAGATGATTTTTACTTCGGGCTCAAGATGTGTCGGTGTGATAATCTCTGCGATCTTATCCGATACTTGTTCGTAATCAAATAAGGCGTACAAATCCTTGACAGGATTGATGAGCAGTTCGCCAGGTTCTTTAGCTAATTCTGCTTTACATCTATTGTAAGTTTCTTCCATCAGATGCTCTTTACCGCTATCTTCTAAGAGTGCTTTCAATGCTTTGAATGCAACGAATTCTTTCATCTTAGACATGTCGATGCCATAGCAGTCTGGATATCTTATCTGTGGTGCAGAAGACACGACAATTATTTTCTTAGGCTTCAGTCGTGATAGTATTTCTAATATACTATTCTTAAGAGTAGTGCCTCTTACTATAGAATCATCGATAACGATAAGCGTATCTACGCCATTGTTCACTAAGCCATAAGTGACGTCATATACGTGTGACACAAGGTTACCTCTATTAAGATCATCAGCGATGAAGGTTCTCATCTTGGCATCTTTGATAGCCAGCTTTTCTGTACGGACTTTCATTCTGAATATAGAATCTATCTCATCAGCTGTTACCTTGTCTCCTAATTCGAGAATTCTCTTTTTCTTGATGTCATCTAACTTATCAGTAATACCATCTACCATACCTAAGAAAGATATCTCAGCAGTATTCGGTATAAATGAAAATATGGCATTCTCAAGATCGTAATCTATTTCTTCTAATATTTTATCAGTCAGTAATCTACCGAGATCTTTTCTTTCGTTATATATATCGAGATCATTACCACGTGAGAAATATATTCTCTCAAATGAGCATGCCTTTCTTTCTTGTGGCTGCTGTATTTGGACCTCAGAGACATCGCCACTTTTCTTAACGATAAGGGCATGTCCTGGCTTGAGTTCTTTTATCTTACTGAAGCTATATGCAAATGATGTCTGTATCGCTGGCCGCTCTGATGCGACGACGACGATCTCATCATCAGCATAATAATAAGCTGGTCTTATGCCTATAGGATCTCTCAGTACGAACATGTCTCCATGTCCTATCATACCCGCCATAGCATATCCACCATCAAATTTTCTGCATGCTCTCTGTAGTAATCTCGCGACATCTAATTTCTGAGTTATAAACTCTGTAATAACCTCATTAGAATGTCCTTCGGCTTTGAACCATGAGAATAACTTCTGTACTTCATCATCCAGAAAGTGCCCTATCTTCTCCATTACAGTCACAGTATCTGACATTTCCTTAGGATGCTGACCGAATGAGATCAGCTCATCGAACAACTCATTAACATTAGTCAGATTAAAGTTACCTGCCATAACCAGGTTTCTTGTGATCCAGTTATTTAATCTTAGAAATGGGTGGACAGATTCTATAGAATTAACACCATGGGTGCCATATCTTAGGTGGCCCATCAGTAGTTCTCCGGTGTATGGTTTGTTTTTCTTAAGTGATTCAGTATCTGACAATTCCTCTGGAGATAGGTCATTAAAGTACTTATAGACATCAGAAAAAATATCCTCCAGAGGCTTAGACCCGTTACTTCTTTTTCTACTTATATATCTATGGCCTGGCGGTAGGTCCAGCTTGATAGTCGCTATACCAGCACCATCTTGACCACGATTCCTTTGCTTCTGGAGTAATAGTTCTAACTTATTGATACCATAAAGCGGCGTACCGTATTTCTTATTGTAGTAATCCAGGGGCTTGAGTAAGCGGATCATGGCTAATCCGCATTCGTGTTTTATTTTATCACTCATTTTGTCACTCTTTTAGAAAAATTCTCTCGAGGTGTGACAAAGGTAGATTAATTATAAAAGAGAGATTATAGAATTATACTCTTTTTGTCACTATATGACTCAACTTACAACCAGTTCTGATATTGTAACATCTTATAGGTACACAGAATATAATAGTATCAGCTGCATGTTAATGTTATTATTTATAAATTTAGATTATCCAAATAAGTTAAAAAATGAAGTTCTCAGGATTAGGTAAAGTGCCAAAACATCGAAAATTCGACTATGTCCCGCGGTATTACGATGCAGATAAAGAAGAATTAGAAAAAAGGTTAAAAAGATACAGTGGCGATAGCGATGATAAGTCCATGATGAAAGACCGTATAACGCATGGCTTCAGGCAGGGATATCTGGGAGATGAAAATTACAGAAAATCATTAGCTAAGAAGTCTAATCTGAGACTTTTATATATAGTTGTAATATTAGTTTTGATCACTTATATGTTCCTTACATCCGACAAATTATCCCTTATGGTAGAGCAATTTCTGGAGTAATAAATCCACATATTGTTGAAAACTTAGTCTGATTGTTCTACGAAAAAGCTATTTCTTTGGCCTCATCAGAACTAAGATATTTGGATGCCTGACATTATAAAATTACTACCAGAATCCGTCGCTAATCAGATAGCCGCAGGAGAGGTCATACAACGACCTGCATCCGTCGTCAAAGAATTGATGGAGAATGCTCTAGATGCAGGCTCGACATCTATAAGCCTTATCATCAAAAACTCTGGAAAGACACTCATCCAAGTCATAGATAATGGCAAAGGTATGTCAGAGACAGATGCTCGTATGGCTTTCGAAAGACACGCCACTTCTAAGATCAGATCAGCAGATGACTTATTCGCTCTATACACTATGGGATTCCGTGGTGAAGCATTAGCGTCTATTGCCTCTATCGCTGAGGTGGAGATGAAGACCAGACAGCATGATTCTGAGATCGCTTCTTTATTGCGTATACATTCTTCTGAGATCCAGGAGCAATCTTACTGCCAGGCAGAACCAGGGACTTCTATCGCTGTCAAAAATCTCTTCTTCAACGTACCTGCACGGAGAAAATTTCTAAAAACAGACTCTGTAGAGCTCAAGTATATATTAGAAGAATTTACAAGAGTCGCTTTAGCACATCCTGAGATTAGATTTGTACTCGTACATAATGACAACGAGATCTACAACTTGCCTGCAGGAACACTCAAGAAACGTGTTATCAATCTATTCAGAAAAACGTATGAAGACAAGCTGCTAAGAGTAGAAGAAGATACAGATATTATAAAAATAGATGGTCTCGTAGGTAATCCAGATATCGCTAAAAAACAAAAAGGCGATCAATACATTTTCGTCAATAAGAGATTTATAAAAAGTCATTATCTCAATCATGCCATCAAAGGGGCTTACAGCCACCTTATAGGTGAAGATCAGCATCCATTTTTTGTATTATTCTTAGAGATAGATCCAGCCAAGATTGATATTAATGTCCACCCTACTAAGCAAGAAATCAAATTCGACGACGAGAGAGTCATCTATAATTATGTGAAGGTCTCAGTCAAGCATGCTTTGGGTAGATATAGTATGACACCGATTTTAGATTTCGACAATGATAACTCTAACTTCAGATCTATCCCAGATCCCAGAACACGAAGTAATAGTGGCGAGAGCACTCAGCCCCGTGCATCTCTGACACGTTCTGCACCAGTTATGAGAAACTGGCAATCACTGTATAATACTGATGATATCTTAGATCTTGATAGTGATAACGATGAGGAAGAACTGACTATGCCTAGTGCTGCTACTGGTGACCTACTGGGAGCCACTTATGTAGATGAGCCAGTACAGAAAAAACCATTTCAAGTACATAAGCAATATATCATCTTACAGATGAAGAGCGGACTTGCGATCATAGATCAGCATAATGCACATGAACGTATCCTGTACGAACGCTATCTTAAACGACTGGAATCTCAAGAACAACTTGTCCAGAAGCAACTCTTTCCTATTACACTACAGATAAGTAAGGATAAGCATGCTATATTCGATAGTCTGCAAGAAGAGATTAAGCAGTTAGGATTTGATATACAATCTTTTGGAGGTACAACTTATGTCGCTAATGGTATACCTGCTGGCATGGAAGAAAGTAACCTTCAGATGATCATAGATATGCTCATAGAACAATACAGCAGCAGTCATAATCTTGAGATATCTAAAAACGAAAAAATAGCCATAGCTATGGCTCAGAGTACATCTATAAAAAAAGGAAAGGAACTCAGCCCTGAGGAAATCGATAGCTTGATAGATGATCTATTCGCTTGTACGATACCTCATATCAGTCCTACTGGCAAGAAAGTATTCATCACATATGAACTTTCTGAGCTAGAAAAACAGTTCATCTAAGATAAAGCAAAGTACCCATGGGTAATAAGATCACCGACGTAGTTAAGTATTTAATTATCATTAATGTAATAGTACACTTGTGTGTGTATTATCTACCATCAGGAACATTCCTACCTGATATGAAATTGTACTTTATGCTTGACAGCCCTCGCTTTCAACCATATCAGCTGGTGACACATATGTTTTCTCATGCACCAGGATTTAGGCATCTTGGCTTTAATATGCTGTCTCTATTTTTCCTTGGACCGATGGTAGAAAGATTTGTGGGGCCTAAGAGATTCCTTACACTCTACCTACTCAGTGGACTTGGTGCCATCATCGCTCATGAAGGCATTAATTTCATGACCTACCTACAGTCAGATTCAGAGCTGACTGCTTTCACTCCTATATTAGGTGCATCAGGCGCTGTCTATGGTGTTGTTGTAGCATTTGCTGTATTATTTCCTAATCAGAGATTGATGTTACTCTTTCCACCTATTCCTATCAAGGCTAAATATCTTGCCATGGCCCTTATTGCATTTGATGTATTCCAGGGAGTCAGAGGGGCCGATTCGGGTATAGCTCACTTTGCACATATCGGGGGTGCCGTTGCAGGTGCTATTCTTGCTTGGAACTGGTATAAGCGGAGGTAGTAGAGAATCTCTTATCCAGATAGAGAAAATTCTTCTTTTATAAAATCTAATAAGCGTTCTTTCCATATATCATATTCATGCCCTCCAGGATGTTCTGTGTAAGTTACTTCAGCACCAATCAACTCTAACTCGCTTTTGAAATTATGATTTCTATTGGATAACTCTTCATAGACACCTGATGATAGTATAAATTCTGGATAAGCTATATCTTCGTTTGTTCTTGGAATTAAGTCTTGCGGAAAGTATGCAACGCCTGACATAGCAACTATTTTTCTTGCCCAATTGGGATGATTGACGCCGATATAATTACAGAAATCTGCTCCATTAGAAAACCCAAATAGGTATCTCTTTATCGAACTATCACGTCTACTTTGTTCCACTAAAGCAGGTACCTCATTTAAAAAGAATATCAGATGATTATCAAAATGTAATGCATCCTCATCTTGTTTTATATACTCCTTATATCTATTTCCGTAATCAGCATTTATACCTATTAGATTTATTGGAATTATTATATCCTCTTGGATGAGCTT
>CALLAG010000145.1 GCA_938002705.1 uncultured Saprospiraceae bacterium
ATTCTATTCGTCTAGTTGATTAATGAATGATTCAAGTTTCTTGATAATATTATCTAAGTCAAAATCAAAAACAACTAAGCCATTACTCAATTTCTTCTTAGAGAAAAGTGCTTGCTCGGTTGATTTCTCAGTTGAGTCTGATGGCTTCATGTAATCTTTGGCGGTAAGTAACAATGATTCTGTCATAGTCTTGTTTAATTGTACATCACCAGAGGCAAGGCCTATGCCAAATGTGTAATGTATTGAATATCAATTATTTACAATAAAACAAGAAATTCAAAAATGCTGAAATATCAGAAATTGCCGAAATGTCGGCAGTAGAATTTGGAAGATTATAAGGGAGATAGACCGAGGTAATATTTATAATTAGATATAATGGCTTGCCACATGGCGTCTACGGCGTCATATAGATCCCTATCATCGATGTTAGTGATTAGGGTATTTGCTTCTGCTACAAATTTTTTCATATCTACTTTCTCGTCAGAAGCGCTGATATATGATGCACTTTCTGATGGCATTTGCTTACGTACAATGCGTCCTATCATAGATCGGCCCATACTTGATCCCACGTAGATGTATACAGGTATAATGGGTGGCATTAGGGGGCCAGATGTATCGATGTCTGCGATATGAGGGATGTATTCTGCAGGTATATCGGATACCATTCTGTCTATATCTATCTGTCGGGGGAGATGATCTGAGTAGGGTGCATAAGCATCTGGCTTTTGCGCTACTTGTCGTACGAGGTACTTAGAGAATGACAGGCTATGGCATAGCCATGCGTGATACTGGAATCTATTGAATTCACCACTTCTGATAGCATGACTTACACCTATCTCATCTATGGATTTGTGCCATTGTCTGGATCGTTCTCTTATTATAGATAAGAGATTAGAATTACTTGAGTTGATCAAGGTCTGAGATAATTTGTTTTATTTGGTCAGCTATGGAGTTATCCATACCGGCTACTAATATTGTATTCTGCAGTCGTTGTAGTTTATAAGATATTAAAGATATATGTTTTTCTCTATCCATTCTTTCATTGACCTTTTCTGCATGCTTATTGACCACTTGTCCTACCATTTTGGGTAGATCATTGATGTCATCTTTGAGTACATAGCCAGAAGCACCATTAAGAATACTATCTGAGAGTTCATTATGGTTATCCAGAGCACTGGTGCAGAATATAAATGGTACATCTGATTTTTCTCTTATTTCTATAAGAACGTCTAATCCATTACAGGATCTGAGTCTGAAGTCACAAATTATTATATCGGGTTTGACCCAGCTGAGCTTCTCCATGAGTTGCTTTTTAGTCTCAGAGATAAGTAGTAGTGCCTTAGGAAATTCTCTTTTAAGCAGAGTACTGATGAGCTTAAGATCGTCAGGATTATCATCTAAGATAAAGATGTTCTCTGGTGTAACCTGATGATCGATGCTAATTTGTTCTTTAGTTTTTTCCTTCATAGGGTAATTTTATTGTAAATATTGATCCTTCTGGAGTATTATGTTCTGCAGTAATTGTACCTGCATGTCTTTCTATTATGTTCTTTACTATACTTAGTCCTAAGCCTGTTCCATCATATTCCTTATCACTTACTGCTCTGCGATACATGTCAAATATAGAATTCATCATTTTATCTGGGATACCTATACCGTTATCCTTGATTATGATAATAGCTTTGTCATCTTTTTTGTAAGTACTGATTTTTAGTGTTGGATTACTTTTTTTAGAGGAGTACTTAGCGGCATTATCGAGCAAGTTATTGATAGCTTGCATGATCATAAGTTCGTCACCCCTTACTATCTTTAGGTTAAGATCTTGTTCTATCTCAAGCTTAGGGTATTCTAATGATATATTTTTTAGCTCTTGTTGTATGTGTCTATTGATGTCTATGTCTGTAGCTCTGATAGTAGATTGTGAGAATTTGGAGTATTGTAGTATGCCATCGATATATTTTTTCATCTTCAGTGAGTTCTTATGGATGGTATCTAGCAGGTCTATACCCTTAGCGTCTATGACATCTGCATAATCCATCATAAGTATATCGCTGAAGCTTTCTATACTTCTGAGTGGAGACTTAAGGTCATGACTCAGAATAGAGGAAAATTTTTCTAGCTCTGCATAAGCGAATTCTAACTCTGCATAGACTTGCTTTAGCTCATCGTATCTCTCGTATATTGCACTTAATATATTGGATTTCAGAAGATTAGCATGTTGTAAGTTCTCTGAGGTCCAAGGCAGTGACCTACCTTTTACCTCGTTTTGCCACTTAGCGAATGACTTTCTGGGATTCATCTTTTGCTGGTCTGGATCATAATCCTTAGAAGTGCTCGGATCTCCTGCCCATACTTCGTTATACTTCCTTTCTTTTCTGTATATTAATATAAAATTTTTTGTCTCAGATGATAATGGTATGAATAGGTAGCCTGCTACTGGTCCATCTTCAGATTGCATATCTATAGGCATACTATCAGATGTATATATTTGATTAGGAGCGACCTTATTTTCGATGTGCTTAGTAAGTCTGAAGGTTTGTAGCTGGTCTATGGTCAAGCCATGACTCACATAATTACCGTTGACATATACTGCCAAGCCGTCAGCTTGGAACATGTCTAATAAATCCTCAGGTGACTTCTCAATAGTTGCAACGAGATCATTAGATTTTCGTAGACTTTTGAATACGTCATTATTTAGAACTTTATATTTAAGCTTATCTATATGAGCATTATTGCTACGGTGTAGTGATACCTGCGATGAGATCAATCCTGACATCAGTTTTAGCCATTCTCTTTCATCATGACTTAAGAACCTTTTAGATCTGTGGTGACAAGCTATGAGACCCCATAGCTTATCATCGACATTAATTGCTAAGCTAAAACTGCTGTTGACGCCCATGTTCTGTAGATATTGTATGTGGATAGGGGAGACTCCACGAGCATGTACGTGACTCAGGTCTAATTGGTAGTCACCTAAATATTGAGGGTTCTTACGCAGCTTATTAGGAGAAGAACTCGTGTCATATACTGATCTTATGTTATTAATTTTATACAGTGCTCTTGCTTGTTCTGGTATATCGCTGGCAGGGAACTTAAGGCCTAAGTAGGATGGCATATGGTCTTCCTTATCTTCTATGATGATCTTGCCGCTGCCATCATGATCAAACTTGTATAACATCACCTGATCATAATTGAGATTCTGCTTTACTTCAGTGATTGAACTTTCGAGAAATTTGTCTAAGTCTGTCTCTGACATTATCTCTAATATAGATTTCTGATAGGCGCTATCTATCTTGCTATCCCATGACCTGTCATTGCTTTCTAACTCATATATAATACATTGTGCATTGACTATGATAATAAGATCGTAATTATGTAACCCTCGGATGTAGGTCGATCTGCTTGTATCTATATCTGTAAGACCTGTATAATCCTTAAGTATCTGGAGTATAGATTTGTGATTAAGATCTTCTATAACCTTATCAGTTGCATAGATCCATAAATTAGTTGTGGTATCCGATATAATGATTTCTGAGAAGGGTTGTATACTGTGTATCCTATGTAAAGGCTCCGCATCACAATTCTCTAAGTCATATTTCTCCTTGTATAAGCTATAGTCTTCCTTAACCATTAACTATTGATGGTATTATTTATAATAATAAGTGTAAATACAGGAAGAATATGGTGTGGCAGTAAATATATAACTTTTACTGAATA
>CALLAG010000146.1 GCA_938002705.1 uncultured Saprospiraceae bacterium
ACTATTACGTAGAGATCATCTACGAAGTCAACTACGAAGAGATCAAGGCGATCAATGCCATATCTATAGATGAGACATTATCGACTTATGTTGATGAAGATGAATTCTTCGATGCGTATATAGATATCCTTGCGGCATAAGCAAGTTCACTTACATTGTCATAATATAATTCGTGATAAACTTTCAGCTACTCATAGTTGCCGGCTGCCCGGCCTAATCGCTTGGCCATCTTATCAGCAAGTGATTTTGGTTTGATGACCTTGACAGACTCTCCGTATGAGAGCAGCTCGCTTTCCAGTTCTATATTAGGTATGACCTCTATCTGAAATATACTATGATTACTACCGTTATCTATCTCCACCTGAGAGTAATGTATAGGCTTAGTCCTGATGTAGTTAATGGTAGGATTATATACTTCAAACTGGATTTTCTTAGGTTTCTTATTGGGCTGTAGTGTGATACCTATGATATCATTGAAATAAGAATCTGCATCGAAGGCGGTATTAGGAGCGTACTCTTGTAAGGAATTAGTCAGTTCGTTAATTCTCTCTAGTCCGTAAGTTCTGATCTGCTGCTTCTCATGTTGCAGACCATAGACATACCATCTGTTATCGTATTCTTTGAGAAGATAGGGGCTCATGATGACTTGTGAGGCCTTTTTGCCGAAAGGCTTGTAGGTCATTGTCTGTGCTTTCTTAGACTTGATGGCGCTGTAGATCTTATCGAGCCACTTCTGACCTGGTATACTTGTCGGTTGAGCGAGATGGACTATTCTATCAGACTTGGTAGTGGACTCGTACGCTAGCAGTTCCAGCTTATTTATAATATTATCCAATCCCTCTAGGTGTCTGAATCCGGTAAACTGTCGCAGTAGGCCGATAGCTCCTTTAAGTTCTGCACTGTCAGACTTATTGAGCGGTGACTCTGTTATAGAATAGTCTCTGCGGGAGTAATAATAGGACTTCTCTTTTCTGTCATACTCTATAGGTGCATAATAGCCTAGCGCCTTGTCACTACGCATATCTCGGAGATCACCTTTGATTGTTCTCTCAGATAGGGTGGTCTTGAGACCTGTAGATATGGCTAATTCTTTGGCGCAAGCCTCACTTAGGGACTTCCAGTTCCATGATCTATCTGTCTGTCTCAAGCACTTATCTATGACCCGATATCTGATTATTGCATGTTTGTTAGTAGCCATAAGTCTTTTTTAGTCCTTTATTTATCGTGCAAATATACTGCATGGTGAGGTGTATACTTGTATTATAATTAATTAAAAATACAGATTATGAAAAATAATTGGAAAGTACAGATCAACAATGAAGGCAATCTTGTAATAGCTGGCAAAGCTACACAGGGTCAGAACCAAAACTTATTCGGTGTAACCGCTTTTGAGACAGGGCTATGTGTATATGCACATCAGCTACGACCTGTCAGAATTTTGCTAGATAAGCTGTTTCCTAGTTCTACTATCAGAACGATAGAGGCGATGGAAGAGATTATCAGAGAAGAGTTCTGTAATAATAGATCCATTACTACATTCAAACAGTATCTCGAGAAAGCTCAGATACCTTACCGGGCATACAGTCGTGTTGCTTAGGCTTTTTGGTCGTTTTTCTTAATTATATAATGCAGGCCTATTGCTTATTTCCTTTCACACGGTAGCAATGGTCTGCATTTTTTATATTAAGAATATTTATAATATAAAAAGTATTCATCTTATGCATTATAGCCTTAATTTTGCATCATGCATTATATAAGACTAATAGTACTTGTCCTCACTTTATGTGGGAGTCATTCTATACATGCTCAGGATACGACATCACCTCCCAGGGTAGGTCTTGCACTCTCAGGAGGTGCAGCACATGGCTTTGCACATATCGGTGTGCTTAAGTACTTTGAGGAGATAGGGCTTGAGGTAGATTATATCACGGGTACGAGTATGGGTAGTGTCATCGGTGGACTATATGCTATGGGTTTTTCGGCTGATGAGATTGCTACAATATCTTCGGAGCAAGACTGGGCACTCCTGATGAGTAATAGATCACCACTATGGGAAGTGGCTCCTATAGAGAAAGAGACACACGAGAAGATTCCACTATCTATAGTATGGAAAGATAATGCATTCAGATTTCCACAAGGATTAATGCAGGGTCAGAAGTTGGACTTAATTGTATCTAAGATCTACAGTTCTGCTTACTTCATAGATGACTTTGATGATTTTTATATTCCATTTAGGTGTCTGGCGGTAGATATAGAAGATGGGTCTATAGACGTGCTCAAGAGTGGATTTGTAGGAGAGGCAATACGAGCAAGTATGGCGATACCGACGGTATTTCCACCTAAGGAGATAGATGGGATCTTGTATGTAGATGGGGGCCTGCTCAGAAATTTTCCTGTAAAGGAAGTCAAAGATATTGGTGCTGATATAGCTATAGGTGTCTATGTAGGCGGTGTCAGAGAAACTAAGGATAAGCTGTATTCTGCATTCGATATATTCAAGCAGACATCATGGATGTCGAGCATACTGGATTCTGAAAAGCAAGAGAAGTTACTCGATGTATGCATCAAGCCTAATGTCAAAGATATCGGTGCTTTTGACTTTCATAGGCACGAAGAATTTGTAGAATTAGGCTATCAGAAAGCCAAAGAAAATGGAGAAGCCCTAAAAGCTATAGTGGCTAAGCAAAAGAAAAAGTCACGATATAATCCTAAGCTGAATAAGTTGGACTTCTTAAGATTCTCCGAGATCGCAACTTCAGAGACAGATCGTGTTTTCAGCAAAATGATCGTCAATAAACTAAAATTTAAAACTGGAGAAAATGTATCCTTCGCTCAGCTCGAGGAGAGTCTCGCATTAGTATACGGTACTAAGAATTTCTCTAAGACAAGTTATGATTTTGATGTCATAGATGATGGTATAGAACTTATCGTCAATTCTGAAGATGTAGATCCTTACTCTATAGGCTTATCACTTAATAGGTTCAAATATTATAATGCGGCGATAATCCTATCAGCGGGTATGCGTAATAAGTTAGGCAAGCCATCCTATCTGAGAACTGATGTAAGACTATCAGAGAATCCTGGTATAGAAGGACAATACTATCATAGGCTTCCGGCTAATCCTGACTTCCTTCTTACAGTAGATGGGAAGTATGAGACACACAGAATGCCATTCTATAATGGTAATGTAGTAGATCGATTATATAAAGCTGACAATGCCATATTAGAATTAGGTATAGATAGGGAATGGAAGAATAAGTACCTATTTAAGTTTCAGTATTTCTATCAATTCGATAAGTTACGTCCAGTTGTATTTAAGTCTAATGATGTCAGACGATATAAGACGCATAAGCAAGGCCTTAGAGTAGGATTAATATATAATACATTAGACAAGCATATATTCCCTGATAATGGATCGAAACTTGACGTCTCAGCAAGCTATATATATGATAATAGACTTGTAAGGTCTAATCAATCCGACAACACAGAATTTTTAGATATACCAGAGGATAGAGCTTATATTAATATGGATGTAGATGTCCGCCATTTTAGAAATCTGGGAGAGTTCTGTGCAGAGTTCTATCTCAAGGCAAGACTCTCTACGGGTAAGTCATTACTAGATAGTTATAGAGTCGGAGGGCCTATACAGGAGAATGATAATGTATACGGATTTATAGGGCTTAGTGATTCTGAACTTATAGTAGGAGATCATATATCTGGTAAGGTCGCCATGAGGTATAACTTAAAAGAAAAACTGTATATCATACCTCAAGTCCAATATCTATATGGCAATAATTATTTGTCATATGCCTTTGACCAAGATAGATCAATATCAGTGTTTGGTTTTGGAGTAGGTTTCGGTCTTAATACACCTATCGGTCCTGTAACATTAGATATAGGACTGACGAATCTTCTGAATGACAGAGCTGTGTCCAATTTGGGTTTTGGGTTTAGGCATATTATGTAGGTGAATTCATCAGTTCAGGTAGTCAATCGTCTGTGAGTAGTTGACCAGGAGATAACCAGTAGTATACTCCTACTTTATTTCAAAAATCATATCGTCTAATCTTTTTTCGTTTTCATCACCGGGACATTTGTAGAGAATATTTCTGAATATATACAAGTCTCCTGAATCTGCTTTTGTTATTAATTTTTGCGAGTTCTTGTCGAATTTTTCGCCTTGATTTGTTGTACGTTCTGCAGAGTTAGCTTTGTTAAGTCTGATTATATCATAACGGGATATAGCACATCTTGCATTTATATCGTATCCTTCAATTGAAGCAATAATTCCCATTTGAATTCTGAATTCTCCACTATGAATTTTTCCTGTATGGTTTGCTCGATATTGAGATAGCTTACCTACTGCAGTTATAGTTTTGGTTCTTATTTTCTTTTCCTTTATTCCGTCTATGGTATTGACAATTAGAGTAACAAACCCAAGGCTATCTGGTCTTATGAATAGGTGGCCATTATTTTCAAAAACTTCTAAATCCCTCTTTTTCTTGGTTTTGTAATGTTTGAATACAGCTCTTATATCTTCTTTGGTGATAATGGCTTCTTGAGGGTATACTATATTTAATGGATTATCAAGCCCGATGACGAACGTTTCATTTCTATAGTCAAGTCTTAAGTTAGTGCATAATTCCTTCTGGGGTGAAAGCTGCTTTTGAGCAATTATGGAATTGGCAAAAAGTGAAACCATAAGAATGCAGAAAGCCCTAATCATATGTCTTTTTTGTTTCAGTACTAACGGCATATTTACTTCTTTAATTGTTTTGGCTTAAGTCATCATCGTGGCATATATCGGTCATTCCATTCTTCGACTTTATAATTTCTTTAAAAATCTTATTCAGTACCTCCAATTTTAAAAGCTAAATCCACTAATATGCCATCCTTCCAAGCATATCCCAACATTCACTTTATCAGTCCGATAATTTGTAATAGCTTAGCCATATAAACTAAGAATCTATGAAAGAATTCAAGTATGGTGTGGATCATCTGACATCAGGTATTGCGATTAAGATAATGAGGGGCGAGATATCAGGTGTGATGTGTGATTCTGCTAAGCAAGCAGTAGATCGTGCCCATGCTATAGTCGTCAAAGTAGCCTCTCAGGAGGCTGCAGTATATGGGATTAATACAGGTTTTGGTCCATTATGTAATACTAAGATACCCAAAGATCAGACGACGCAGCTACAACATAACCTGCTGATAAGTCATAGTGTAGGTGTAGGCGATCCGATAAGCCAAGAACTATCTAAGCTGATGCTCATACTCAAGGTCAATTCTCTGGCAAGAGGATTCTCTGGAATATCTAATGAGATCATAGATCGCATCATATGGCATATCAATAATGATGTGATTCCTGTTGTGCCAGAACAGGGCTCTGTAGGGGCATCTGGAGATCTGGCGCCGCTGTCGCATCTCTTTTTGCCGTTATTGGGAGAGGGAGAGTTATATTATAAAAATGAAATATTACCGACCCACCAAGTATTCAAAAGTCTGAATGTCAGTCCTGTAGATATGCATCCTAAGTCAGGATTAGCATTGATTAACGGGACACAATTTATCCTTGCACATGCAGTCATGGTTGTGGATACGTTATACAGTTGTCTGGCACATGCTGATGTCATCGGTGGCTTGATGATAGAGGGGCTCTTAGGGTCTGCATCTCCATTTAAGAAAGAACTGCATGCGACACGACCTTACAAAGGCAACATACATGTAGCAAGCCGCTTATCTGCTTTTCTTAAAGATTCTGAGATATTAGAATCTCATGAGGGCTGTGATAGAGTCCAGGACCCATACTCACTCAGGTGTATGCCTCAGGTGCATGGCAGTTCTCGTCACGCATGGTTACATCTCAAAGAGACTGTAGAAGTAGAGTTAAACGCCGTTACAGATAACCCTGTAGTAATATCAGAAGATGAGATTATCAGCGGTGGAAGTTTCCATGGGCAGCCATTAGCTATACCATTAGATTATGCATGTATTGCAGCATCAGAGATCGGCAATATATCAGATAGGAGAAGTTACTTTTCATTAGAAGGTGTGGCTGATAATACCCCTAAGTTGTTAATGAAAGATACAGGGATTAACTCAGGATTTATGATCGTGCAGTATACAGCGGCAGCTCTGGCAAGTGAGAATAAGGGCTTATGTTTCCCATCATCGGCAGACAGTATACCTACATCATTAGGACAAGAAGATCATGTGAGTATGGGGTCTATAGGAGGTAGAAAAGCGCTGCAAGTATGCAATAACGTCATCAAGATATTAGCGACAGAATTGTTATGTGCAGCTCAAGCATTTGACTTTAAGAAGCCCCTCAAGTCGAGTGTGATATTAGATGCTGTCCATACAGAAATAAGAAAGCACATAGATCATGCAACAAAGGACAGAATATTTGCTTTAGATATCAATAAAGCTATAGAAGTCATCCGCAGCAGAGTACTGCTTGAAATAGTAGAGAAAGAACATGGCGGCACATATAGTGAACATGATGATTTATTTGAAAAATATTAGGCATGGAATCCATGCATATTTATAATTACAATTTATGTTGTAATGATTTATTTGAAAAATTGGACCTTAGATTTAGACGAACCCCATCCCGAAGCGAGCCCACCCTCATGTCGGAGCTTGAGGTTCTCTGAGATAAGAGTATATTTAGTACTCTTTAAATCTCAATTCATCTTTAAAACGGGAAGGCATATATTTGTATTCTCAGAATGCATTTTTGGTGGACTTAAAATTTGAGTTTTTTTGATTGTCCCTAATCATAGGGTGATTAAAAAAAAGAAGGCCGTAGGTCTTCCATTTTGGTAGCCAAGGGCATCGCCCTTGGTGATAAATAAAAGGAGAAGCGATTTGGCTGCATTTTTGACCAAAAATGATGACAAATCAATGTAACAACAGAAGTATAAAACATGAATAACATAGATTTTAAGTCAGCGATAAAGATAGGGATCCCAGATGTGTTACCTCCTAAGCGTAGCTACCCATCTGATGCCAATCCTGCTCCCAAGAGAAAGGATATACTAAGTCCCGAGGAGAAGAAGTTGGCGATAAGAAATGCATTGAGATATTTTCCTCAGGAATGGCATGTAGAATTATCAAAAGAATTTGCTGAAGAGCTTCAGACTTATGGTCGTATCTATATGTTCAGATTCAAGCCAGAGTATAAAATCTATGCAAGACCTATAGAAGCGTATCCTGCCCAGAGCCCAGAAGCAGCTGCTATCATGCTCATGATTCAGAATAATCTTGATCCAGCAGTAGCTCAGCACCCAGAAGAACTTATTACCTATGGTGGTAATGGAGCAGTCTTCCAGAACTGGGCACAGTATCTTGTGACGATGCAGTATCTCAGCATGATGACAGATGAGCAGACACTCCATATGTACTCAGGTCATCCGATGGGATTATTCCCATCATCTAAGTCAGCACCACGAGTTGTGGTGACTAACGGTATGATGATACCTAATTACTCTAAGCCTGATGACTGGGAGAAATATAATGCACTCGGAGTCACACAGTATGGGCAGATGACGGCAGGTTCTTATATGTACATAGGACCACAAGGTATCGTACACGGTACGACTATCACTGTCATGAATGCATTCAGAAAAATACTTGATAAAGGCGAGACGTCTAATGGGAAGATATTCCTCACAGCAGGACTCGGAGGGATGAGTGGAGCACAACCCAAAGCAGGTAATATCGCAGGATGTATAACGGTGTGTGCTGAGGTCAATCCTAATGCCGCTCGCAAGAGACATACACAAGGATGGGTAGATCTACTCATAGAAGATTTAGATAATCTTGTGAGTTCTATAAAAGAACTACAAGCTGAGAAAGCCGTCAAGTCGATAGCCTATATAGGGAATATAGTAGACGTCTGGGAGAAGCTCTATGAGACCGATATCTACGTCCATGTCGGATCAGATCAGACATCATTACATAACCCATGGTCAGGAGGTTACTATCCAGTAGGCCTAAGCTATGAGGAGTCTAATGCTATGATCAGTGATGAGCCAGAATTATTTAAGACTTATGTACAAAAATCTCTAAAGCGACACGCTGCTGCTGTCAATGCACACCATAAGAGAGGGACTTACTTTTTTGATTACGGCAATGCATTCTTACTAGAAGCCTCACGAGCAGGAGCAGAAGTGATGGCTGAGAATCAATTAGACTTTAAGTATCCATCTTATGTCCAGGATATATTAGGGCCTATGTGTTTTGACTATGGATTCGGTCCATTCAGATGGGTGTGTGCATCAGGAGTGTCAGATGATCTTGATCGTACAGACATGATCGCTAAGGAAGTATTAGAAGAGATAATG
>CALLAG010000147.1 GCA_938002705.1 uncultured Saprospiraceae bacterium
ACTATAGACGCTGATGCACAATTACTGGCACTTGCACGACAGACATTCAAGCAGCTCAACCTGCCAATTATCTCCTTTCATTCCACATTTGAGACATTCTTCAGAGATCATCCGCAGATAATGTCAGATGCAGATCTTGTATATATAGACGGAAATCACACTTACGAAGGGACAATGGAAGCGTATAGAGAGTCTACCAAGACAAATGACAATAAAGTTCTCATATTCGATGACATCTACTGGTCTATAGGCATGCAGAAGGCCTGGAGAGAGATATGTGTAGATGTAGATCACGGATATTGCATTGATCTCTACATTATAGGCATTGTAATCCTAAATGTAGATGTAGATCATTGCGAAAATGCTAAATTTATACCTTGGAAATATAAGCCATTTAGTAATGGTCTACTCGGATGAAATAATCAAAAAAAGATGAAAAAAATATTGATAGCCAATAGAGGCGAAATTGCAGTACGTATAATGAGAACAGCGAAGAGAATGGGTATCAAAACCGTAGCTGTCTATTCTGATGCTGACAGGAATGCACTACATGTCAAGTCTGCAGATGAGGCTATCCATATAGGACCTGCGGCTTCATCTGAATCATACCTTGTACAAGAGAAAATCATCAATGCAGCTAAAAGTACAGGTGCCGAAGCAATACATCCTGGCTATGGGTTTCTATCCGAGAACGCAGGATTTGCCATCAAAGTAAGAGAGAATGGATTAATCTTCATAGGTCCATCTGATCATTCTATAACGATCATGGGTAGTAAGCTTGCATCAAAGGATGCAGTCAAAGACTATGGTATTCCACTCGTGCCCGGTACCGAGCATGCCATAACTGATATACAAGAAGGGAAGCAACGTGCCATAGAGATAGGTTTTCCAGTATTAGTCAAAGCCTCAGCTGGCGGCGGTGGGAAAGGTATGAAACTGGTGCATAAAGAAGAGGACTTTGAAGAACAGTTTGGATTAGCCAAAAGCGAAGCGTTATCGGCCTTTGGCGATGATGATGTTTTTATAGAAAAATACATAGGATCTCCTCGACATATAGAGTTTCAAGTTTTATTTGACCAGCACGGTAACGGCATACATGTTTTGGAAAGAGAATGCAGTATACAACGTCGACACCAGAAAGTTATAGAAGAAACACCAAGTCCTAAAGTCAACGATGCACTAAGAGAAGCTATGGGAAAAGATGCCGTCAAAGTTGCTAAATCTTGTAACTACGAGGGTGCTGGAACGGTCGAATTTATCATGGATGCTGACGGGAAATATTACTTCCTCGAAATGAATACACGACTACAAGTGGAGCACCCGATCACGGAAATGATAACAGGACTCGATCTCGTAGAATGGCAGATAAGAGTGGCACGTGGAGAAAAATTAACGATGTCTCAAGATGACATCAAAGCCAATGGCCACGCCATAGAATTACGGATATATGCAGAAGATCCTATGAATAATTTCTTACCATCCATAGGTACTCTGAGTAGATTCCAAGTTCCAGAAGGTGATGGTGTAAGAGTAGATACGGGTTTTGAAGAGGGTGACGAGATACCTATCTACTATGATCCTATGATCGCTAAGTTAGCAGTGCATGACACGAATAGATTACTGGCAATTAAAAAAATGCATAGAGCTATGAATGACTTCCATATAGATGGCATTAAGTCAACTATAGAGTTTGGACATTTTGTATTAGATCACTCAGAATTTGAAAGTGGAGAGTATGACACTCACTTCGTAGGAGATTACTGGAATACCGACGAGACTGGTCAGAAGACTTCTGACGCCCAAGAAGTGGCTGCATTAGTAGCTGCTCATCATTGGAATTCTCATGTAAATGAAATAAAACTGCCTGCTTAAGCCTTTCCGAGCTATGATTTTAACTTTTCATTAGTCAAGTCTGAGCTTAATAATGTTGACTTTTGTAAGTATAATAAACAGAAAATGAGATTATTGATATTCGTATTTGTGTGTATGTCTACTATAGCTTTCAGTCAGAAAGCATTAGATACCGGAATAACAAAAAACTTCCAGCAACCCAAAGCAGAAATGACATTTGATAAAGATCTTATAGATCTTGGTACCGTCAAGAAGGGCGATCAGAAGTCGTTCACATTTGACTTCACTAATACAGGACGAGAAGCTATAGAGATAGAAATCGTATCAGCATGCGAATGCTCTACCGTAGACTGGCCTATCAAACCTATAAAGCCAGGAGAAAAAGCAAAAATATCAGTAGACTTCGATAGCACAAAAAAAGATGCTTCAGAAACGATCGATGTAGATATCACGCTTAAGAATATAGATCCCAAGACTGGATATCAGATCTTTAAGATCGTACAGTTTAAGTATGATTTAGTTGATTAGGTTTTTCTTTGCAGGACATTGTCTGAATCTTGATTTTCTTGATTAAAGGATTATCATGCTTAGAGGAATAACAGGATTAAAAGATATTTGATATAGACATAATTTACTTTTGGCTCTGCAAAACTCTTAAACCTTATAACTCTATATCCCTGAAAAGATCGGGAATTTATAGCCTATAAATTGGATGATAGATTCACCTTTCTAACAAAAAAAGGAAAGTGAATGAGATCTACTCTAAAGTAATCTTATCAATCTCCAACTGAAAGCTCTCATTCTTCTTATTACCGATGAGGATAGCTAACTCTGCTAAGGTCTGCCCACTATAATTATCCATATCCAATCGTCTCCCTCTGAATGATGGATACATATCATGCAAAGGTATCACTACAGTCTCCCACTCTCCTGTTGTATCAAAAGTATAGATATAAGAAAATCGATCATAGGCATCACTCTTAATTCTAAATTGATAACTTTTGCCATCGCCCTTTACTCTCAGTTTGCATAATTTATAATCACTGACATCAAGAAGTTCTGGGCGATACCTGACAGAAGAAAAACCACCATTATTCTCTAATGATACATCACCATGGAATAGGCCGTGCCCGTCTTCATTGATCTTCATATTACCATCAGATCGACCTCCCATGACAACATCATCCATTATGTACCAGCTATCAAGAGAACTATCTATTGTGAAATCGAATATCGTCATAGGGTTCTGGATTGTAGCAAGGAAGAATAGGGATACGAATAGTTTTATACTTGACATATATGATCAACATTCACTTTGCTAATAAGTTTAGAGACATTAGAAGTAGAAAGCTTTTGATACTGATTATATAAAAGAGCACCTATATCTTAGGTCTTATTAGTGATAGATGCAACTCTATTTGTAAGGATGCTTACATAACCAGACATAATATTATTACCTCATTTTATGGATATAACTTGGGACTAATATTTGATAATATTCTAATTCTCAACTACCAAAAAGAT
>CALLAG010000148.1 GCA_938002705.1 uncultured Saprospiraceae bacterium
CTACTGGCACTTCCTTGATCACCTCCACTTGCTTCTCTACTATCTTCTCAACTTCTTTGATAACTTCTACCGGCTTCTCGACTATCTTTTCTACTATCTTCTCGACCTCTACTTCCTTGATCACTTCTGAGACAACTTCTATCTCTTTGATCACTTCTACCGGCTTCTCGACTATCTTTTCTACTTCTTTGATAACTTCCACTGGTCTATCTACTATCTTTTCTACTTCTATTTCTTTAATCACTTCTACTGGCTTCTCGACTATCTTCTCTACCTCCTTGATGACCTCTACTTCCTTGATTACTTCTGAGACAACTTCTATCTCTTTGATCACTTCTACTGGCTTCTCTACTATCTTTTCTACTATCTTCTCGACCTCCTTGATGACTTCTACTGGGACTTCTTTTATAACTTCGACTGGCCTATCTACGATCTTCTCTATCTCTATCTCCTTGATCACTTCTACTGGCTTCTATACTATCTTTTCTACTATTTTCTCGACCTCCTTAATCACCTCGACTGGTCTATCTACTATCTTCTCGACCTCCTTGATCACCTCTACCTCTTTGATGACCTCTACTTCCTTAATGACTTCTACTTCTTTTATAACTTCTATTTCTTTCTCTACTTCTATCTCCTTTATGACTTCTATCTCTTTTTCTATCTCAATTTCGGTTGGCTTAGAAGAAAGCTGACTTAAGAATCCTGTTTTTTCTGTCTCCCAAGAAGTAAACTTAGATGCCCAGTTGTTTTTCTCACTTTCATAATCTGACATTGCAGCACTGTACTTAGTTGAGTATTCGTCGTAATCTGATTTTAGACTCTTGTACTTATTCCTTTCAGTAGCTAGATCTGCTTCTAACTTAGCACGGTATGCTTTGTCGGCATTTCGGAAAGCCCACCATGTGAGAAATGCGGTAAGTAATAATCCAATAAGCGCCAATAACCAGCACCAAGGTTCTGCACCCCATACTATTAGTGGAAATATTGATTGAGTTATCATATTATCTTGTGTTTTTTAAGTTGATTAATTTCTTGTTATGTATAAAAGCTGAATAATATATAGCACTCTATTGAGCTACCCCGAATGTAAATGATGCTGCCTTAGATAATGTATCACCCGCGGCACAGGTGGCTTCAAATTGTGAGCTTCTGGTTAAGACCTGATTCTTTCTCACACCGTTCTTGAGAAAGACCTGCTTAATATTCTCAGCTCTGGCTTCACCTAAATTTCTAAAATTATTATTAGGGTTACGTTCGTCAGAGGCATAGTGCCCTGTTATGGTCACTGCACGTCGTTCATTATCGATCAGATAATTATTAATAGTAGCAAGTGCATTATCTAAGTAATTGTCCGACAATATCAGATTAGAATTAGACCTTAGAAACTTGACATTACCATTCCCTTCATAGCTGAGATTATTACCATCACTAAATGTCATTTTCTCACATCCATCATCTACAGGACCAGCAGAATTAGGTCCACAAGTAAAAAACCACCATATCCATGTCAAAAATATTATCCATATAGCAAGGACAATTATCCACATTAACCTACTCATATTGAATGTGTTATGAATTAATTATTAAGAAAAAAAATTAGTATAGAAAGTATTCCTGAATTCGGAATTTAATCAGAGAAAACTAATTTACTCTTTTTGTTAGACGTAGCAAAACTTAAAGTGGGACAATTATTATTGAATTAATTTTATATCTCACTGATTTATATCATAATTTACGTTTATTTGATAGCAATCATAACATATAATTGTTGATTATAAACTTCAGCAAAAGCTGTAAATAAATTGAAGAATAATTCTAGAAGAGAGTTCCTGCATCACTGCACATGGATAAGTATCGCATGCTCTTGTGCACCCATCTCTGCATTAGGCCTAAGCCCTGAAGCACCTGATTGGGCTTCTATAAAAGCACAATTTCTTGTAGATGATTATCCTATTATGAATCTGAATAGCGGTAGTGCTGGTATAATGTCCAAGCGAACTCTCGCTAAGTATGTAGAATACCTTACTCTGATCAACAGTCATGCACCTTACGAGATTCTCCAGACATGGCAAGAACAAATACGCAATAACTTACAGAGATTAGCTCATCATATACATGCATCACAGGGCCACTTATACCTACTGAGAAATAGTACTGAAGCACTTAACATCGTACTGTGGGGCAAGCAATGGAATAAAAAAGATGAAATCATCCACGCTACATCCGACTACCCATTAATGATCAATACACTAGAGCAACTAAAAAGCGCCAAGAAAATAAAAATAAAAACAATAGATCACGGTCAACTTAAGAATATATCCGATGACGACATAGTCAAAAACTATGAAAGAAAAATAAACAAAAGAACCAAGCTCCTCATCCTTACTTATATCACGCATAGAGAAGGCCATATATTTCCAATAAAGAAAATATGCAGCATGGCTAAGAGCTACGGTGTAGAAGTATTAGTAGATGCTGCACATGCTATCGGACATATAGAACACAATGTAGATGAGATAGACTGCGATTATTATACAAGTAGCTTACATAAGTGGCTTAATGCTCCGCTGGGTAGTGGTCTTCTGTATGTAAAGAGTGCTAAACTAGAGGCATTACAACCACCCCTGTCCTACCCTGACCATAGATCAGATCAAGCTAACAAATTAGAGTACTTAGGTACAAGACCTTATCAGAATGGTATGGCACTCGGCCATGCAATAGATGAACTAGAAAAGATAGGCATAGAGAACAAACAAAAAAGATTACATAATCTAAAAAAATACTGGACTGACAGAATAGCCGCAGAGAACAGTATGGATATCATAACAGACACCAATAGGTCATGTGCTATAGCCTCTGTTAAAATCTCCAAGCCCCTCAGTAAAGTTTCTCAAGCCCTCAAAAATGACTATAACATTCACGTCAAAAAATCCGGATATATAGGAGAAGGTTTTCTCAGGGTATCACCTAATATATTTACACTCGAATCAGACCTGGATTACTTTGTAGAATCTCTGAAGACTATCTGTACATAGAAGTACAATTAATAAGTGACAAAAAACCATATAGCTGAATCAACTTGACTTTAGCCATAATAAGTTATAAAATTGCAATTTTCATAAACTATAAAAATCAAGTAAAATGTCTGTAGTTAAAGTTATCGAAGTATTATCTAACTCTAGCAAAAGCTGGGAAGACGCAACTCAAAAAGGAATCTTAAAAGCTGGAGAATCTATACAAGGAATTAAATCAGCTTTCGTACAATCACACAGTGTGACTGTCAACAAAAATAAAATTAAAGAGTATAGAGTTAATCTAAAAATTTCTTTCGTAGTCAAATAAACTACGAAAAAGAGTCCAATAAAAAAACGGAAACAGTTGTTATACTGCTTCCGTTTTTTAATTTAATATATCACCATCTGCACTTTTCTAAAACCAATTCTTCCTCCTAAAGTATATTAGCATGCCTATAGTCAGCACTATCATAACAGCCCACATAATAAAGTAACTGTACCGATACTTAAGCTCTGGCACAAACTCAAAGTTAGTACCATAGATACCTGCGATAAAAGTAAGTGGTATAAATATCACAGAAAATATTGTCAAAAACTTCATGATATCATTAAGCTTACTGCTTATAGTTGTATGATATATATTAAGCTGATCTGATAGTATCTCTCTGTAGCTATCAGAGGACTCGATAGCGTGATGGATATTATCTTGCAGTTCTTTGATATGTAGCTCTGTACTATCATTAATCAGCTCCGACTCTATCTTAGATAGTGTCAGTATCATATCTCTAGCGGGCTTGATATTTTTTCTTATAAAGTTAAGTTCTTGTTTGTCTGCATTGATTTCTTCGATGATAGTATGCTTAGGATTTGCGATAAGCTTCTCTTCCAGAGCTTCTATTTTCTCCCCTAATGTGCTTAACACGTAGATATAATTATCGATTACGATATCAAGTAAGGCATAGCCAAGATAATCTGTCCCACCATTTCTGATTCTCTTTTTTTGTTTTCTGATTCTATCTCTGACAGGCTCGAATACGTCTCCTTTCTTCTCCTGAAAAGATATAATAACTGACTTAGTCATTATGATACTCAGCGTCTCTACATTGATCTCATCAGAAGCGTCATCTTGTTGTAGCATCTTGATAGACATAAAAATACAATTATCATATTCTTGTACTTTAGGTCTTGCATGTGTATTCATAACATCAGCTAAGACGATAGGCTCTAGTTCGAACACCTGACTTATCTCACGCATAAGTTCTACGTTATGCAAGCCATCTACATTTAGCCATGTGACAGTATCTTTATCTCGATACTTGAGAGCTTCCTTGACTGTGCTTATAACATTATCCTCCATGTTATTAGAATCAAAATCTATAATACGCAATCCTACATAATCAACTTTCTGCTCACCTCTGAATACTAGAGCGTCAGGTGATAATCCTATTTCTTCTTTATTTTTAGTTATAAATCGTGGCATGACAGTAATCTAATTTCTGAAAATTACGAATTAATTTTCTTGATGTAAATGCACATCCATTTGCGGGAAAGGAATATTTAATCCTTCCTTGGCAAAGTTTCGGTAGACTTTTTCATTTAACTGAAAGTATACGGGCCAGTAATCTGCAGCTTCTACCCATGCCCTCACAGCGATATTAACCGAGCTATCACCCAATTCTGATAGAGCTATAAAAAGTGCTGGATCTTCTAATATACGAGGATCCTCACTTGCCAGCCGAGTGATAACTTCTCTTGCCTTATCATAGTCATCACCATACGCAATTCCAAAAGTCCAATCTACTCTCCTAAGCGGCTCAGTCGTGTAATTAATTAATGGAAGATTAGATAGCTTACCATTAGGTATAACAACGGTTTTATTATCGAGAGTTTTTAAGATTGTGTTGAAGATATGAATTTCACTTACGACACCTCTAAAACTCTCCGCTTCTATAAAGTCCCCTACTCTGTAAGGCCTAAAAACGAGTATGACCACACTTCCTGCAAAGTTCTGTAGAGTACCCGATAGCGCCAGACCTATCGCTAATCCTGCCGACCCTATTATAGCTACAAATGAGGTCATCTGAATCCCAATAGTCCCTAACACACTTATAACAAGCAATATTTTTAATAGTGTACTTATCAAAGCTTTGACAAACGGCCTCAAGGTTGGATCTATATCTTTTCTATCCAAAATCTGATTACTCGCATGGATCAAAAATTTGATAACCCATTTACCAATAAACCATATGATGAGAGCGATGATAATCTTAGGTACATAGACGAGCGATACCTCAAGGATTTTTTTTAATATTTGATCAGAATTCATATGTTGATATTTAATTTTCTACACTAATAACTGTAGTTACGTGTAGAAATAGTTGAAGTGTTTTTAGGCTATTAATTAGTTAATCCTATGATTATTTATCTATAAAGGATAATATCTGCTCCTCTTCCCAGTAGACAGATTGTCCTCTCTGTACAAATCCCACATGTCCTCCATACTTGGGAAAACATCCAGTTACATTTTCATTAGTATTGATCTCAATATACGGATAGCATTCTTCTGGAAGAAATGGATCGTCTAAGGCATTGATGATCATAGTCGGCTTAGCTATAGAACTGATATATGGCTTAGCAGAGCATGATGTATAATAGTCATCAGCATCTCGATATCCGTGTACAGGACCTGTATACACATCATCAAAGTCATAAAGCGTACGGACACTATCGATCGCGTCTATATTATAAAAACCAGGATATTGCTGAGCTTTTTGTCTGACTTTTATTTTGAGGGATTTGAGAAATTTACTTTCGTAGATAAAATTAGACTTCTTTCCTATGTTGAGCGATCCTGCCTTGAGATCTACGGGTACAGACACGGCAACACAAGCCCTGATCCTATCTGCCATATAGTATAATCCATCTCCCATGTACTTAAGGACAAGATTACCTCCCAGACTGAATCCTACAAGAACGATCTCTTCATACTCTTGTACATACTCTTCTACTACCCTATTGAGATCATAAGTGGCACCACTATTATATATAATCTTCTGCTTATTGATCTCACCGCTACAGCCGCGATAGTTCATAGCCGCGATGTCCCATCCATTGCTATGCAGATGAGCTGCGGTACCAAGTATATAAGTGGACTGACTGCTGCCTTCTAATCCATGACATAGAATCGCTAATCTGGTATTAGATTGCTTAAGCAGATCTATATCTAAGAAGTCATCATCATCAGTTATCAGTCTCTGACGTACATAACTAACGGGTGGGTCCTTACGGAATAAGGTCGGGTATATGGTATTGATATGACCATTTCTCAAGAACCAAGCAGGCCTGTATTCTTTCTTGTTTTCTTTATACAAATTAGATAAGATAGAATTTCATCAAGTGATGAAATATACTCTAAAAGTCAATAACCTCAACATCAAATATCAATACTGACCCAGCGGGGATACTTGTCCTGTCTCTATAGCCGTAAGCAAGTCTTGCAGGAATAAATAAAGTTCCGCTTCCTCCTCTTCCAAAAAAAGGAATACCTTGTTGCCATCCAAATATGACACCATTTAATGGAAATGTAACTGGTGTACTCGTTCCGTCAAATCTATCTCCATTAATTAAAGTTCCTTCGTAAGTCACCGAGACCATACTCGATAGTGTAGGCTTCTCAGAAGAACCCTCTTCATCAACCTTTACCACTAATCCTGTAGCTGTCTCTATAGTTCCAGTTATATTATTCTCAGCGATATAATCTGCTATCTCTCGATCATTTCTTGCATCGACTTCCATTGGAGTTTCATCTTTTCCACAAGAAGATATCATAATGCCCATAGCTGTAAGTAAGAATAGTAATCTCATAAGACTGATATTTATATTTTAAATTTTCTAATAATCGAACAATATTACAACTATCACAATTAATATAGCATGGAATTAAAAGGAAAAATAGCTTTAGTAACTGGTGGGACAAAAGGCATAGGATATGCTACTGCAGTAGACATGCTCAAAGCTGGCATGTCAGTAATGATAACGGGAAGGACAGAAAAGTCTCTACAAGATACAGTCAGCCAGCTTAACGAAAGTTACCCTGATAAGATTATGGGTCAAGCCGGAGATGTAAGCAACATGGATGACATGAATGCTACCATCAAGAGCATCAATGACAAATGGGGTAAGCTCGATGTACTCATCGCTAATGCGGGCATAGGACACTTTGCCAAAATCCAAGATATGACTGCTGATCAATGGAACGAGACCATAGACGTGAATCTGACAGGGGTATTTAATTCTGTAAAGTCATCACTGGATCTGCTTAGACAGAGCAAGGGTTATATCATAACGATAGCAAGTCTTGCAGGTACTAATTTTTTCGCTCGTGGTGCAGCTTATAATGCAAGCAAGTTTGGTCTTGTAGGTATGACGCAGGCTATAATGATGGACTTAAGGGATGAGGATATTAAATGCTCTACAATAATGCCAGGCTCTGTATCGACACACTTTAACGGTAATCAACCTGATGAGAAAGATGCCTGGAAGATACAACCTGAGGATATAGGTCAGATGGTTATAGATTTGCTTAAGATGCCAGCCAGAACCCTACCGAGTAAGGTAGAGGTAAGACCAAGTAAGCCGCCTAAGAAGTAACTCTTATTGTATTATAAATGATTTATTGGAAAAGCTCGTCTAGGTAATTATCCCTTGTGAGATTAGTAAACTCAAATGGACAAGCACCTGGGTTGCTATGCATTATACTTGTACATATTCCTGTAGGTTCTGTCGTATCTAAGTGATCTCTATCCAGAAAGCAGTGTCCTAACTCATGGAATATTATGAATTGCTTCTCAAGCTCAGTCGCATTACTCCAATAATTGACATCAATGATAACCTTACGAGGCTTGGATTCATTTCTGAAGCATTGGCCTTGTATGTTGGCGTTAGGTATATTTTGGAGTAACCCCTCGATTCTTGCAGCTTCATAGTCAACTGTAATCCCACGTATGGAAGCTTCTTTGGTGAATATATCAAAGTATGGCTGCAACTCAGCATCAGTCTCTATTATATCTTCTTCACCACACGACGGTAACGTAGCGAATACTAATAATGAAAGAAACGAAATAATGAGTAACTTATAATTCATATTAATTTAGATATTGTTAAAATGTCTTTATTCTTATAATGCATAAAAATAGAAGAAGTTGTAAAAACTTGCTTGATCTTTATACATAACGTTTGCTTTTTGTCTTTTAGGATATACAAGCTTAATGATTGTAAAAAAACAGAAGAATACTATAACCGTACTAAGAATACTTAATAACCCAAGGCTTCTTATGGACATATTCGTAAGCATCTATACCCTGATATCCTCCAGTATTGATAATAAGAACCTTAGAATGCTCAGGTAGAGCATTTGTTCTCATAAGATCCTTCATACCGTAGAATAACTTCGCGTTATAGATTGGGTCCAATGTAATTTTGTATTTATCATAGAATTGTTGCGCAAACGCCTGAAGTACATCTGTCGATCTAGCATATCCTCCAAAATGATATTGTGATAGAACTTCCCATTCTATAGCTGTATCGCCGAGCCGCTTTCTTATCTCATCGACTAAGGATACATTCTTGAGAACATTGACAACTTTAACTATAGGACCTTGATGACAGTATTTGATTATGCCAGCTCCTGTAGCCCCTGTACCCGCTGCGACGCCTACTACATCAAAATCTAAATCATAACTAAGTACCTCTTGCATCAAGTCTTTCATACCTTCCACTCCTAACTGATTATTGCCACCTTCAGGTATGAGCATCGGATTATCATAAGACATAAGAATATCTTGGATGAGAGGTGCTTCCGCTTTTAGCTTGTAAGCATCCTTAGGTACATGATGTAACTTCATCCCCAGTTCTGCAGCTTTGGTTAATGTGGGGTTATTAGGGTCCTTATAAGTACCTCTTATGAGTCCTACTGATGGTATTCCGAACTGAGCACATACGGCAGCAGTAGCGGCTATATGGTTAGAGAATGGTCCTCCGTATGTGATCATGGTCTGATGACCTTGGGTATAATATTGATCAATATTATATTTTAGCTTACGCCATTTGTTTCCACCAAAATCTTCG
The DNA here is from genome assembly GCA_938002705.1 of uncultured Saprospiraceae bacterium. Classification (GTDB taxonomy): domain Bacteria; phylum Bacteroidota; class Bacteroidia; order Chitinophagales; family Saprospiraceae; genus RFSX01. Next base: position 9,144 of record CALLAG010000148.1, read on the forward strand.
TGTATTAATTCTTCACGCTTTATATACACTTGGTAAGAATTACAGAAATCTGGCAGTAATTCTACGGGACTTGGAAGATTAATCGATATCTCTTTCACAATGCTAAATTATAGAAAGATTTATCATCTGTAATATCAGCTATCTGTAAACGAAAAAAAGACTGAATGCAATGCACCCAGTCTTTTTTAAACATGAACGTCAACCTATTGACTTATTATCCATTCACCGTAAGGTTGGTGAATTGTATTGTTGTTTTGTTTTTAGTTATAAAGCCGATCTTATATGCTCCTGTATCAAACATCTTCTTAGATATCTTAAGCTTATTAGACATTACTGGTAATTGGTACATAAGCTTTCCTGACTCATCAAATATCTGTAAGTAATCAACATAGTCTGCAGTCACAAATTCTAATGCATCCATATCAGTATTATACTTAGCTACTTGGAAGAAGTCTTTCTGCGCTACATTAACGACACTTAACTCTACTGTAGGAGAAGCAATAATTGATAATTCTGACTCAGGTGTTACTGAAGCGAATGATGAACTTATCATTGTTACTGCGAAGATGATTGTGACTATTAATGTTTTCATGACTTTCCCTTTTTAATTATGATTCAAATATAGAC
>CALLAG010000149.1 GCA_938002705.1 uncultured Saprospiraceae bacterium
CTGAGACAGTATTTTGTTTATCATCAAGCATGGTAATATGGAATCGAGGTACTGAAGAATGATCAGCATCTATACGATACCAAGTAGACAATGTGAGTGTGTCACTCTGATCACTTACCATGTCGATATCTGCTAGTGTTACAGTGCCATCCACATATAGGTTTCCTTTAGATAATAGGCCTTCGGTATTATCTGTTTTGTAGTTGTCGTAGTAGACAGGTGATGTAGATTCCGTAAGGCTGTCTTTTTTTATATAATTTATTTCTGATAACGAGGCAATAGAAGTAGAGTAGATATTGACAAACTCTGTATCTCCTAAGTATGTAGAATTTTGAGCAATGTCTTTGTAGATCTCTGCATCCTCTTTTGCGATAAGCGTTATAATTTTTTTTGTGTTAGGAAGATCGTCTATGATCTCTTTGTCCACATAATTAGAGCTACCTAGCTGATACTGCTTCAGTATTCTGGATAATGAAGTCCGTGACATATAAGCGCCTATAATCGGCAAGCCACTCTGATAGGCATACGGTATGCCTTGTGTCTTAGTGAACCAATTGTCAGCAGGAGTGACTTTCTCAGCACCTTCCATACTGACGGGTAAGGGTAGGATAGCTTGGTAGTCACTGATGTCTACGCTATCACCGATTGCATTACTGACTTCTTTGTTTTCGTATAACTCATTAGGCGCCTTGTACTTGTGCATGTTTTTTCGGAATTGCTTAGCGTAGGATAGCCCATCCATGAACCACATGGCCATAATGAAAGTGAATAGTAATAATCTATACACCCTGTTGTCGATAGAACGAATAATTCCAAAAGAAAAAATCGATAAACTAATAAATCCAACATAGTAATAAGGCCATGCAAATCTTCCCAAGGCTCGAAACTGTTTGAGCATAGATATCCAGTCCAGAATCTTATGGTCTGTGATCAGAATATGAATCCCCATACTGAAGAGTAGAAGAAGGAGGGTCGATAGTATTGCAATATTCGGAAATCCAGGGTATGCAATCGAGGATTTAGTTTTTCTACTTTTTTTATAAATGAATAAAATAGGAAATAGGAACATCAATATCCCCAAGTAACTATAACCTTCATTATAGCTAGTCCGAAGTGATACTGTAGAAGAGAATAATTCTGAAAACCAACCGTAGAAGGGGAGTAGATCACTAATTTCTGTCTTGTAGTGCCATGCTCCCCAGGGATTTTGAGGCCTATCAGAATAGGGATCTATTATACCATCAACTAAGAGATATAGAATAATCGGAAGAAGACCTGCCGTTAGGACAGGCCACTGAAACTTTTTAAAACACAAACTGACCAAAAACAATCCCACCAGAAATGACGAACCAATAAGAAGGTGATATGGGTGCAAGTAAGCATAGAAGAACAGAAGCGCCGTGCTTAATGCTGCGTATGGTATTGCACTCATCCTCTTGCTATCATATCTGATATACAGATACCATATAGATGGAAAACAAAATAGGTATGCTAATGCAAAATGAGCATTGAATCTAAATATCTGTGGACTCAACATGACACATGCGATAACCGTAATGATACTCCACCAATTAGGAATACCATAATGCCTTATAATCTTATGAAGTAAGTAAAATCCTACTGCCATACTTAATATAGGAAGCCCCTGCACTATTAATAATTCATAACCTGATAGGTCAATTCCTATTTTCTTAAGCGCTATGCATATCATAGTCACTAGAGGTTGTCCGTCAGCATATGCGAGCATATCGCCATACGGATACTGCATACCTCTGAAGAATAGCCCGTCCTCATGCTTGTATTGCCATGCAAAAGCAAAGTAATTCTTATACCCGTCACCACTCCTGTCCAGTTGGACATCATTGAGTCGGAAGAGGATATTACCCATCATATGGTAGACGATGAAGAATCCGCCTAAGAGATAGAAGAATGGTGTAGATATATATGATAAGGCTCGATTCACAATTAGGTATAAAGATTATGATGATCAAAGATATCCGAATACTTCAATTATACCATGATTAAGGCTTTATTAGACATCTTCAGAATAAGCACTGCATATTGATTTATATCAATATTGTTATCTTTAGCCAACAGAATGAGGGCTTCGATTACAGAAGACTATAATTCATCAATATTGAAAAAAGAGTAATGGATAAATTTCAGGTATACCTCAATGACTTTACTAATACAGTAAATATTTGGGACTTCGTAATCAACTTATTAGTCGCTGCTATACTCAGTATAATTATTAAGATATTCTATATCAGATATGCTAATAGCTTCAGCAATAGAGAGAAGTTCTCTTCTATATTTCTACCATTAGCACTTTCTACATTGTTGATCATAACGGTGGTCAAAGCCTCTATCGCCTTATCACTTGGTCTTGTCGGTGCTTTATCGATAGTAAGATTTAGAGCGGCTATAAAAGAGCCAGAAGAATTGACATACTTATTTCTTGTCATAGGTGTAGGTCTGACTTGTGGTGCTAACAAGCCGATACTGGCTATAGTAGCTATCTTATTGATATTGCCGCTCTTATTTCTTAATACAAGGATGTCTAAGAAACGTGTCATGTCTAAAGACAAACTGTTAATCAATATAAGATCTAAAGGATCAGAAGTACAGAAAATAACTGATAGTCTGAAGCAATCGCTGTCTTACATAGAGCTCAAAAGATTAGAAGAGAATGTAGATGGTATGGTGCTCACATTTGTAACCAAAATAGACGACCTATCTGTAGTTAATACAATAAGAGATCAACTCAAAGAGATCGACCCTGATATGCACATCACATTCTTAGATCAACCCGAGATAGCCCTATGATCATAAAGGGACAAAATACAGCTGTAGGATATAAGCGTAACCTTATTATTCTTATAGCCTTATTGTTGCCACTCTTGTTTTTTAGATTCTATTCATCAGGTGATAATGAGACGTCTTCTTCTGAGCCAGAAGTCTTGGTCTATTGTGATGCTGAGCAGATAGATGGTGAGCATTTTGTCACAGGTGTCAATAAATTTTTAGGAGCGGAGACACGATCTGATGAGAAGTATAATTCTGGAAAATATTCTTCTAAGTTAAGTGGCGACCAGCTGCGGAGCATGACTTATAAGATGGAAGACCCTATCCCTGGAGCAAGGTACAAGGTAGAAGTGTGGTCATATAATCAGCATCCT
>CALLAG010000150.1 GCA_938002705.1 uncultured Saprospiraceae bacterium
TGATCGTATTCTAATTTCTTTATTGCTCTTTGTTGTTCGTAACTGATAGTTCTGTGCTCATTATGCAATTTCTTATATTCCTGATCAGTTAATTCTTCTTTGGCTTGCTTACGTATCTTGCGTCTCTCTTTTCTTCCTTTAGCAAATTCTTGTCTCGCAACGCTTACTGCTGTATCTCTTTCTGTACTTGCGCTTTCGATAGCTTTAAGTAGATTCTGAAAATCTATGTCATCTTCTACAGATTCGATGAGACGACTGTACTTATCTATCTCTGCTTCTTCTAACTTATAAAAACCATCAGGCTGCAACATATCAAAAATAGGCGGTACAAATCCTCTGACATGAAGTGACTGAGCGAGCTTGCCAGAGAATGCTGCCAAGAATTTTACATCACCGTCTTGGTTTTTGACGACCATAACACCAAACATCTTACTCGTGACGACCCCCTCTTTATCAGGATCTAACCCAAAATTATGTTCCCAATCATTCTGTTGGCTTAAGTAATTCTGTATCTGCTCAGCTGCTAACTCTATCAGTGGATGTGGCGTATAATAAAACGGAAATGTAAACTTATCTGGTAAGCTGATGTCCGCAATGGAACTATCAAATGAATGGATATAGGAGGATTCTAATTTGAGCATTTATATATTGTCAATTATTGAATGAGGGCTAATAATTAGATTTGTAACAAAGCGTATCCAAGAGTATAATTCCTACTACTCTAGCAATGCCATGATTTCTTCCTTATCCAGATTCTTAAATGAGGACTCCTCGGCCTGTATGATTTTTTTTGCTACCTTGCTTTTACGACTTTGGAGGAGGAGGATCTTCTCTTCTATCGTATCCTTGCATATCATCTTATAGGCAAATACTTTCTGCTTCTGCCCTATCCTGTGTGTCCGGTCTATGGCCTGTGCTTCTACAGCAGGATTCCACCATGGATCTACTATGAATACATACTGGGCCTTAGTCAGGTTAAGGCCTGTATTACCTGCCTTGAGACTTATCAGAAATATCTTGCAAGAATCATCTTCCATAAACTGTGAGACGGCGGCTTCTCTGTCGCGAGTAGAGCCATCAAGATAGGCATAAGAAATATTACGCTCGTCTAACTCTTTTCTGATAAGACTAAGCATCTGAACGAACTGAGAGAACACCAGAGCATTGCCATCACCTATCTCGTCTGTCAGTGTACTGATCAGTGTATCTATTTTGACAGACTTAGCTTTCTCTCCCTTGAGTGTCTTATCTACTAGCAAGGGGGCATTACATAATTGTCGCAAGCGTAATAATCCGTCTAATACTTTGAACTTCATCTGACTATCATCTTCATCTAGCGATAAGATATCTCTTCTTATCTGCTCCTTCAGTTCTACATACATCTTACGCTGATGTGGGGCCATCTCACAGAACATAGTCGACTCTACCTTATCAGGAAGATCTTGAGCGACTTGCTCCTTAGTACGTCTCAGCAAGAAGGGAGTAATCATCTTAAGCAGAAGATCTGATGCCGCTGTATCACCTTCTTTATCGATAGGCACTGCAAAATTCTGTCTAAAAAAACTTTGGTTACCTAATAGCCCAGGATTAGTGAATGTTGCTTGTGCATATAGATCAAATGTATTGTTCTGTATCGGAGTACCCGTTACACATAACTTAAATGGACTCTGCAATAACCTTATCGCTTTATATCTCTTAGAAGTAGGGTTCTTGATAGCTTGAGATTCATCTAAGACGATATGGGAGAATACTGTATCTCTCATACTTGTGATATCCTTAGTGACAGTACCATAGGTGCTTATAATAATATCGGCTTTGTCTCGGGCCTGGGTACTATCATGACGGAATGTACCGTGATGTATATGGTAATTCAGATCTGGATAGAATTTCTGTATCTCATTGGCCCAATTAAATAATAGGCTCTTAGGGACAACCACCAGTGCATGACATGATCCTTCTTCTTTGGCGGAAGCCAGAAGACATATAATCTGTAGCGTCTTACCGAGTCCCATATCATCAGCCAGTATTCCTCCAAAGCCACAAGATTCAAGAAACTTAAGCCACTGAAATGATTCTTCTTGGTATGGTCGGAGTGTAGCCTTGAGATGTTTAGGCAATACTTTTTTATCTATAGAGTTATAAGACTTTAATCGAGCTCTCTTATCATTGATATCATCTAATACGGCCTTATCTTTGATCTCATCGAAAAGCTCATCTATGACATTAAATCGAAGCTTGTCTATACGTAGTCCATCCTTAGAGACTTCTGATAGAGAGATTATTTTACGCATCTTCTGATACCATTCTTCAGGGAGTAAGCCCATAGTACCATCCTCTAATTCCACATATGACTGACCTGCCTTGATGGCTTTAATCCACTTCTTACGATCTACTTTCTCACCACCAAATGTCAATACAACATCTAACTCAAACCAGTCAATACTGGAGCTTATCTCTGTCTTTACTTCTCCCTTGTGTGGACTGAATTTTAATTTTTTGAAATCATCTAATCCTACAACTTCTATATCCAGTTCCTTACAAGTCTCAAAAAAACTTATGTGCCAACTGTCCTTTATATAGTCATCTCTATGGAGTGCTGCAAAAGAAAAATCACGCTTATCAAAACTGGGATGTAGCTGACCAAACTCTTTTCTAAAGGACTCTATTTCTTTTGGGTCTGGTAACCCATGATCCTTAGTCTCTATTCGCAATATGGAATCAAGGACGTTATAACTATTGTCAGTACCTACAAGTTCTGGGAAGAATACAACGTAATGACCTTTTTCCTTGAGTACAATTCTCTTACTAAGATTACTCAGATATGAGGTCTCATCTTCCAGTGATGGATGACGCTCGACATTATAATGCTCCTCAAAAAATGATAGAAACTGAAAGAAATCTGACTTATTCCTTGGTAGAAATTTGAGCTCTTGCAGTCCTGATGTAGAAGTATATAAGTCCATCGTCTTATCATTTTCATACACATATGCTTCTCCTTTTATAATAATGAAAAAATGATGAAATGCTTCATCTTTAATAGACGTAATATCAATTATTTGCTCATCTATCATATAATTTATACTAACGATGTAGAGACTATTTTCTTTACTTGCCTTGATTTCTATATCAAGTTTCTTATCGGAAAAAGTGAATTGTTTAAAATCCATTTTTCTGATTTTGTCATAACCATAATGGTGGTGCCTTTGTGGGTTATAACTGTATTGAATTGTTTTTTGGAGGACTTTTATATTTCGTGTTATACATTCTAAAGTATTCTCTACATTATTAATAGTTCCACCTACATTATTTAGCACCATACCTTTTTCTATGCTTACTAATAGTTTTTGATAGACTCTTTGTGCCTCATCAGTAAGTAAAATAGGGGCATCTACAATTACTAGATGTGACGTCAACTTATCACCAGCTTTATTGGCCTTACCACTCAGTAGAAATAAGGGATTGCTTACCTCAGTTGCTTGTAGAGTGGCCCATACCATAGCTTCTTTATATACTTCGGAGTTCTCTAGTGTATTTAAAATGTAATCATCGTCCGGGCCATCACCCTTTAGCTGTAGATTTCTTTTAACTGCATCTATGATTTGCGGAACCAAAACAGAAGAATTCTTAGTTCTGATGCTTATCCCATTAGAATTTATTTCAAGTGTAAATAACTGATCTATAATCTTCTCATCTATTTTTTCTATAGAAGCGATTTCATATAATTTCTCTTTATAATCGAGGATATTTTCACCAGTAGTATCTATAATATCCAGCAAGTCACTTAATGATACAAAGGCCTTCGAGCATATTTTCTTATTAAATTGACAGTTCGTACAGATAATATTTATGCTCTTTTCATTAATCTGAAATCTCGTCTCGTGTAAGTCTATACGTTCGGCTGACCAGTTTTTTTGATATATGGTAGTCACTACTTCATTGTCTGCGACTAACATATGTTCAAAGTTAGAACCATAGGGCATTACTATACTTTTTCTGTTCGGTTGATGTCCATGTATTTCTTCACTTATTACGTCTATAGATGGACCAGTAATTATATGCCTCTTTGTCTTTGTATCACTTTTAAGTTTAGTTTTCATTTTAGATTTAGCACTCAATACTTTTCTTTTTTGGGGAAGTACCAGACTTAGATCTTCTAGTACTATATGGGCCAGTGCTACTAAATGCTTACAATCACTACCATAGGGACAACTACATGATACTGAACTTATTTCCTCTAAGGCATTAAACTGTATAGTAACATCGTATAGGCGAGTACCCTGTATAGTTGTCTTAAGTGTTTTAGTTTTAGATTCATAGAAGACATCACCATGCATTCCATCTTCTGCTATTGTGAATCCTCTAATTATTATTTCACTTGGTTGTTCTTCTATAAATTCCTCTAGAGCCTCATAGAAATCTTCACTAAATTCCATAAATGTTCATTATTAAAATCTAAGATAATATTAGCTAAAAACAAATCAGTGCCTAATAACAATCTTACCGACTTGGCTACCACTTCTAAGCATATCCATTGCTTCTACAGCTCTATCTAATGTATATTCTGCATGGATGGTAGGTCTGATCTGATGCTTATCCATAAACTGTAACAAGTCCTCAAACTCTCTCGGTGAGCCCATAGCAGTACCTATAAACTGTATATGCCTCAAGAAAAACTTACTGATGTTAATCGTTGTCTTAGGTGCACCTGTAGACCCATAATAGACGATACGTCCTCCATAATTCATAAACTTAAGATAGTCATCCAATATAGGCGAAGGAGAACTATCTAAGACAATATCAATACCTCCAGACAACTCTCTTAATCGTAGATTCCAGCCTTCTTCTCTATAGTTGACACCACCAGATGCTCCTGATGATATTGCTTGATCTATCTTCTCGGTACTGGAACTGGTCACATATACATCGGCATCATAAGCCTTGGCTAATTGTAGACCCGCTTGCGCTACTCCACCTCCGATCCCAGTAATAAGCACTTTACTACCCGCCTTGATACCACCATGTCTTACTAAGCCTCGCCAGGCTGTCAAGCCAGCTATAGGTATAGCGGCAGCCTCTGCCCAAGATAGATAAGCAGGTTTGACCACAATACTACTTACGGGGACCTTGATATATTCTGCCATCGTACCAGGATCTGGCATACCTAATACCCGAAACTGCTTCGTAGGTGCTATATCATTCTGCCCCCAGTCATATGCAGGATAGATGATCACTTCTTTGTCCTGCCATGTAGGACTGACATTAGCTCCTAATTCCGTGACTACACCTGCACCGTCAGCACCTAGAATACAAGGCAAGGTCATACCGGGGTATAATCCTTTTTGTATCCATAATTCTCTGTGATTAAGTGCAGAAGCCTTTATAGCGACGATAACTTCTCCTGGCCCAGGAGTAGGCTTCTGAGTGCTTGTTACTATGAGGGATTTATCTTCATTAAGAATGAGTGCTTTCATCTATAGACTTTATAGGTTTTCTATTGTGATTCCAAGATCTAAAGTAAAGAATATTAAACAAGACCTGTAGGATTCATTATGTAGTATTCCACTTATTAGATGAAGAGGTAATAATTAGGGCTGCTCCCGTAGTAAGCTCATGTACTGTACTAATATCAAGACAAAACCTAAGAGCAGCAGTTTATAACAATCGTAAATGTTTATCAATTTCATATGGGCCAAAACGAAAAAAAGCGTCTCACTTCTTTAAGTGGAACGCTTTTTTAAAATACCTTTAATAACACCCTTTGATATATAGACAGTATGACGAGGGCTTCCCCCTATGTCTGTTTTTATATATAATTATCTATATGTGTAAGTGACTGTATACAAATTGATTCAATCACAAATTATTTTTTAATTATTATTCAAAATTTATTCTACCTGCTGGCACGAACTTACGTGATCGGGAAAAAATATGCTGGTGGCGAATTGCAGTGGCTCACTTAACATAAGTATCGGTCTCTTGACCAGCGAAAAATACAGCGGTCTTGCTATAGATACTTAATATAACGATACTTCGGCTATAAGCCGAAGCCTAAGTTCCGTATACGACTGCAAGTCGTAACGAACAAATGATACAAGTTGAATCAACCGAAAATTATTCTTGATCACAAACTATAACATACCCTACCTTTATGCTCATGTACGGACACAAAAAAAAGCGTCTCACTTCTTTAAGTGGAACGCTTTTTTTAAAATACCTTTAATAACACCCTTTGATATATAGACACTATTAAGATGGCTTCCCCCTACGTCCGTTTTTATATATAATTATCTATATGTGTAAATGACTGAATACAAATTGATTCAATCATAAATTATTTTTTAATTATTATCCGAAAATTATTCTACTTGCGGGCACGAACTCACGTGATCAGGAAACAATGTGTCGCTGGCGAATTGCAGTGGCTCACTTAACTTAAGTGTCGGTCTCTTGACCCAGGAAAAATACTGCGGTCTTGCTATAGGTATTAATATAACGATACTTCGGCTATAAGCCGAAGCCTAAGTTCCGTATACGACTGCAAGTCGTAACGAACGAATGATACAAGTTGAATCAACCGAAAATTATTCTTGATCACAAACTATAACATACCCTACCCTTATGCTAATGTACGGACACAAAAAAAGCGTCTCACTTCTTTAAGTGGAACGCTTTTTTTAAAATACCTTTAATAACACCCT
>CALLAG010000151.1 GCA_938002705.1 uncultured Saprospiraceae bacterium
GCAGGAAAACCTAAAGTCTTATCTATCTCATCCAGTAATTCTTCTGTCAGAAAGTGTTCTAACATATCCGCTTCATCATGTATCTGATCTGATTTAAGACCCATCTGCCTTACTTGATATGTCTCCCATAATCTATGAGCCCGTACCAGTTGCTCTGCTCTATTTATACCTTCTTCGCTGAGTATGACTATATCTTTATTGACTGACAGTAAGCTACTTTTTGCCATAAGCTTTGAAGCTTTGGAGACTTTACTTTCTTGATAATTGAGATTATGGGCTATTGTATTTATAGGCATACCTTCCTTGAGTGGATTCTTAATAACCTGTCTTAATATATCTTCTCTTAGAATACGTCTTTTCTCTAATCTGTTCTGATGAAATGAAAAAATCAACCCTTTAGATGGCGAAAATAATACAGCTAAGAAATAAGATGTCGTCGCTACTAATGTCATCGTAGGTCCAGGAGGAAAATCAAAAATGATAGATATAAATATCCCAACGATGGCGGATATGACTCCTACTATGGCTGATATAACTATAACATTTTTGAATTTATTAGACAACAATAAAGCCGTAGAAGCCGGTGTGATCAACATGGCTACTACTAATATCACTCCTACCGCTCTCAATGAGACGACTATAGAAAATGACAATAGTAACATCAAGAAATAATGCATATACTTTGTCGATATACCCATCGTCTCTGCTATAGTGGGCTGGAATGTTGTAATAAATAATTGTCTATAAAATAAAGACACACTTAGTACGGTATAGATCGCAATGATGACTGTCAAGTAAATATCCTCAGGCCCTATTCCTATGACATTACCGAAAAGAAAATGATCTAAATCTAAATGCACAGACCCATGACTCTCAAGCCAAGTAATCCCAATGACACCTATAGAAAACATAGTAGTGAAGATAATTCCTATGGCTGCATCATTCTTAGTCGTGACATACTGCTGTATAAGAGATATCGCCAATGCACTTATGAGACCCGCCACAGATGCACCAATAAAAAAACCAAGCGAACTGTAACCCACTAATAAAAAAGCCACAAAAATACCTGGCAACACTGCATGTGAGAGTGCATCTCCTATCAGCGACATATTTCTCAATACTATAAAGCAGCCTAATACCCCACACATCATACCTACTAAGCTCGCAGTAAGCAAGGCCCGTGGTACCCATGGCAGCGATAAGTGCTCTATGATATCGTTCATTTAATATATCTTTTAGACAAAGTTAATATGTTTTTTAGATTAATCTAAATCAATTCTGATATCACTCCTTCCTTTAACGCATAAGGAGAGATGATGATACCTGTTAAGCTTGCTATTCTTAAGAACAGATACCTAATTAACAGCAATGATTCTACACTTAGATCAGCTCTCCTGACAGGCATGAGCGGTAGGCTCTCTCTCTCATAGAGTGGTAAGTAGATCACTTTCTCTATGAGTCTTATTACATCCTCTCTTGACGTCGACTGGTACTTCTCTACATCTACATTACACATAGACTCTATAATCTCAAACGGTCCAGAAGCACCAATAACAGTCTCTACTTGTAAGCTGATAGCTTGACTTACAAACTCAGATAACAAATCATCTAAATGACTGTATATCATACTGATACGACCTTGACTAAGAGGATCTTCATATTTAAATTGATGCCGTAATTGTGAGACGCCTATATTGTAGGATTCGTAGAACTGGATTCTGTCCTCACTTACGATGATGAACTCTACGCTACCACCTCCTATATCTACTATGGCACACGGTCTTATCATTTCTATACCTGAGTATGCTGTGCCTTTATGTATCAGTTCGGCTTCTCGCTTACCGCTTATGACTTCTATTCTTAATTGAAATTTTGAAAATACCTTACTTACGAATTCTTCTGCATTCCCTGCAGATCTTAATGCAGCAGTCCCTATCGCCTTTATAGTTGTAACGTCGTATTCTCTGCACTTCTCTAACAAGACTCCTAAGTTATAGATACCCCTATCAATAGTCTCTGGGGACAAGAACGCTATCCCCTCCTTAGCTAAGTAGACGAATCGTCTCTCTCTGTAGAGTACTTCGTATCCAACTGATTCTGATGATATGCCTACGATGAGCAGATGGAAGGTATTACTACCTATATCTATAATAGCAATTCTATGATCAGATTTATCTTTGCTTTCCTGCTTCAAGACCTTTCTGAATCATAGTCGTGTAGAATTGCTGACCGGCCTCAGACATTTTGTTAGCATACTTCGTCTCACCATCCATGATAAAGACAAAAAAGGCACAATTATCCGAGAAGTAGATATCAGATTCTAAAACAATATTACCATCTATGCTAAACATCTGTCTGCCTATAGACTTACAGCCGGCAGGTATATTAGGCTGTGCTTCAGAGCTAAAGTATGTAAGATTAGTCCTGATACTTGCTTGCTCTGATTGATTCATACTAAATGGTAGATCATGGAAGATATAATCGATAAGCGTCCCATTATTCCATAGATCCAGCATGATATCATTAGGTAATTGCTGATACTGAGGACCAGTGACAACCGCTGGTGTATTCTTAACAGGTTCTGTAGTTGTACTGGCTGCTTTATCTCCTTTGCAACAAGCTAAACTGATTAATAACGTCAACGAAAAAATTAAAAACTTCATATTATAAATTATATTCTAATCTAAATGTCCAATAAAAACTATCTAATGCATTAGTTCTGAACAGCATATCGCTATCTAATACATTAACAAAGGAATCAGTATAATAGGAGCGGAAAGTTAGTCTTTTTGTAAAAGAATAATAAACTCCAATCCGCCCACTTATGTCATGTGACTTAAAATCATTCTCTTGACCAGTCAATATATCATTAGACGTACCCACAGCGATGAGGTAAGAATAGGATAATCCTACAAATGCTCCTACTTTATGATAGTCTTCTTTATCCACATACCAGTCATTAATCTGAATATACACTGGCAGCTCCACATAATTAAGAGTAGTTGCATTTCTACCAGAATTACTGAAGCCTAAGCTTGCTCTACTTCCTTTCTGGACATATAGCAAGTCCATATTGACATCAAATTGGTCATTAATATCGTAAGACAGCTTCAGGCCTCCTACAAATCCCAATTTGTTAAATCCACTCAGGCTGTCACCTCCTAACTGAGCAGCAGTAAAACCTCCTATAACGGATGCATCGAATGCTCTCTGCCCTAAAGACAGTTGCGAAACAAAACAAAACAAGATAATTATTCTCAAATTCATATTAAGATGATTCATATATATGTAATTCTATTATATTTGGGTCATATTAGAACCATGGGACTAAAATACAATAATACCACGCTTAAGAACCTACAACAATTGTTTGTAGAGTCAGAATATTCTGTCAGATACGAAAGAGGACAGTTTAAGTCAGGATATTGCGTCATTCACGACAAAAAAATTATTGTTATAAATAAATTCTTTGACCTCAAAGGTAAAATCGAAAGTTTCTTAGATATCCTATCTCAAGTACATCTGCAAGAGGCATCACTATCAGATAAAAGTAAGACTTTCTTACGCGAAGTTGCCAAGTCTTATGAGGTAAAAAATCTTGCTGCAGAGCTTCCTTTAGCTACACATTAACATTTGCAGTAATATAGCTTAGTTCTTACTGAGTAGTATCGAAACATCCCCTATATTGTAGCATCATAATAGCCTGCTACATATGAAAATTATTGCTTTAGGTACTGGTACTTCTCAAGGCATTCCTATGATAGGGTGTAAGTGTGAAGTATGTCTATCTCCTGACCCTCAAGACAATAGGTTAAGATCATCTATTTATATAGAAACGGAAAAGTCAAAAGTACTTATCGATATAGGGCCCGATTTCAGAACACAATTTCTCAATAATGGTCTCGACACTATAGACTTAGTGCTTATCACACATGAGCACAATGATCACATTATAGGCTTAGACGATATCAGAGCCATTAATTTTACACAAAAAAAAACAATACCTATATATGCTGAGCAACGTGTAGCTGCCCAATTAAAAGATCGTTTTTCTTATGCCTTTAACTCTGCCATACTAGGCCTACCCAGAGTAGATCTCATTGACATTACAGAAAATAATAGTTTTGATTATAATGATATCGATATCCTACCTGTAAGAATCATGCATGGTAGATTGCCCATATTAGCATACAGGATTAATGACTTATCATATGTAACTGACGGCAGCTATATAGATGAGGCGGGCATAGAAGCATTATCTGGAAGTAAGGTTCTTATAATCAATGCATTAAGAAAAGAACAACACCCTACTCACTTTAACTTAGAAGGTGCACTGGATATGATCAGAATGCTAAAGCCTGAAAAGGCTTACATCACCCACATAAGCCACTCGATGGGATTAACTAAAGATTGGACAAAGCTTCTGCCCGACAATGTCTTTCCCTTGATTGATGGCATGCATATTAATATTTGATTATTTTGCAGAAAGAATAGATATTAAAACATTAAGCTTACCAATCACATATCGATATTAAGAGGTTTTCATAAGGGCATCAGTCTCATATCCTTCTTAGTTGTCATTACACTACAGTTATCATATGGACAGCAAGCACCACAGCAGTCCCTGTATATGCTTGATTCATATAATCTTAATCCAGCATATGGAGGATTCGATAGATCACTGAGTGCCAATATTAACTACAGAGGACAGTGGACTGGCCTGGAACAAAACCCAGTGCAGCTATACGCTAATGCGCATCTCCCCATCTATCTGCTTAATGGAGGTGCTGGATTCCACATCAGGACAGATAGAACTGGACTCATCAATAGAACTGAGGTAGGCATATCATACAATAGAGTCACTGCTACTACAATAGGCACAGTGTCTATGGGAGTTAGGCTGGGTATGCAGCAATCTCGCATTGATGGAAGCAGGATTATAAGTCCTGACGGCGTGTATATTAATAATATATTCACTCATAATGACCCTATCTTACCCGAGAGTAATATATCCTCATTATCCCCGACATGGACCACAGGATTATTTTTGAGAAACGATTATCTTGACATGGGTTTGACAATTTCTGATTTATTTCCAAAAAATATAAATGTTGAAAATATATTGCTAGCTAATAACACATTAGTAAGCTTTTACACACAAATTCCACTGACGGTCAACAATGTAGAGGTTCTACCCTCCTTTCTTGTAAAATCTGACCTCAACTATATCCAAACAGATCTGTCGCTACTTATAAAAAGTGGCAATATTTTTGGAGGAAGTAGTCTACGTGGTTTTAATGACAACTCTTTTGATTCCTTGGTTATATTAGGTGGTATCCGTCTAAGTGCCCATTATACTGTATCATATAGTTATGATGTAGGTATAAATGCGCTAAGAACGGCAACACAGGGTTCTCACGAACTGCATATCAATTACAATTTAAATAAGCTAATTGGTATCGGACTCCCACCAGAAATTATATATAATCCTAGAAATCTTTAATAAAATTTGAAGAATAGGTCATTTAGCAAAATACTTTATGATAAATTGCCGTTACTTTAATTGCAATAGCAATATCAAGGTACTCGAATATAATAACAGGCAATATTTTATAGTATCAATTTTTAAATTGTAGTCGGGAAACATTATTTTTACGAGACTACAATAAAAGGGCGTTTTTTAGACTTAGCAAAATCAGTTAATAAAACATGAAAAGAAAAGCATTGTTTTCCCTATGGGCAATAGTATTACTATTCAGCTCATGCGGGTCAGATGAAAAAGGAGAATTAATGGGAGTTCAAGACAGACCCGCATGGAATGGATTAAATCCTTTCGGCATGGTCTACGTTCCCTCCGGAACACTCACCATAGGCCAGAGTGATCAAGATGTGTTTAACACATACGCTCAGAGACCCAAAACTATTTCAATTTCAGGATTCTTCATGGATGACACAGAAATCACTAATAATGAGTACAGAGAATATGTGTACTGGGTTAGAGATTCTATAGCTCACGATATCATGGGTGATTATTACGAAGATGACTTCGGTAATGAGAGGCTGGATTGGGAGATGGAGCTGGATTATAGCATGGAAGAGCTTGACGAGATGTACTATGAGGGTGACATGAAAATGTACGACTCAGAGCGAAAAATGGATACTCGTCTCTATGAATACTCATATAAATGGGTAGACTGGCAGAAAGCCGCTCACAACAAATCAGATATCATCAGATCTAATCTTCTTAATGAAGAGACAGTTAATGTATATCCTGATACATTAGTATGGATAAGAGATTTCGCTTACTCATACAACGAACCTATG
>CALLAG010000152.1 GCA_938002705.1 uncultured Saprospiraceae bacterium
TCAGATGTTGTTCTACACGTTGGTATACATGATTCCTGTTAATCTTATCAGGATTATCTATCCCAGAAGCAGCCATTAATTCTACGAATGCTTTGACGGTCTCACGATGATAATTAGCGACTCTTATTTTTTTATCAGAGACGACCAGTCCTTTGTTCAGTTCAGGATCTTGAGTTGCTACACCAGTAGGACAGGTGTTATGATTACATTCTAATGCTTGTATACATCCTACAGCCATCATCATAGCTCTGGCGCTATAGGTAATATCTGCACCCAGTGATATAGCCTTGAAGATATCAAAGCCTGTCAATATCTTACCTGATGAAATTATAGTAATCTCTTTCTTGAGATTAAATCCGACAAGTGCATTGTATACAAATGTCAGTCCTTCTCGACTCGGCACACCTACAGAATTACTGAACTCTATCGGTGCAGCTCCTGTTCCTCCTTCTCCACCATCTACACTTATGAAGTCTGGTCTTATTCCTGTCTCTACCATCGCCTTACAGATGGCGAGAAACTCACTCTTATGCCCGACACATAATTTAAACCCGACAGGCTTACCGCCAGATAGATCTCTACATTTTTTTATAAATTGTAGAAGTCCTACTGGCGTATTAAATGCTTTATGAAAGGGTGGAGAGAGTACCGCTTCGTAAGGTTTGATATTTCTGATTTTAGCAATTTCAGGTGTTGCTTTTTTAGCAGGTAGTATACCACCGTGTCCGGGCTTGGCACCTTGCGATAGTTTGATCTCTATCATCTTGACGTTGTCAGCAAGCGTTTCTTTACTATATAGTTCTGCATCAAAGTTTCCATCATCAGTCCTACAGCCAAAATATCCTGTCCCTATCTGATATATAAGGTCACCACCATGTTTCTTATGATAAGGTGATATCCCACCCTCCCCTGTATTATGTGCAAAGTTACCCATCTCGGCACCGCCATTAAGTGCCTCTATAGCATTCTTACTTAATGACCCGAAGCTCATAGCACTTACGTTAAATATACTTGCACTGTATGGTTGTGTACAGTCCTTACCTCCGATTAATACTCTTGGGTCTTGATCAAGGTCATGGCCATCGAGTGCTGCAATACTATGATTCATCCATTCGTATCCTTCATTATAGACTTCGAGTTGTGTACCGAATGGTGTTGTATCATTCACCTTCTTTGCACGCTGATAGACAACATTCCTATTAAGTCTAGAAAAGGGCTTGCCTTCCGTATCAGGCTCTACAAAGTATTGGTAGACCTTTGGTCTAAGCCACTCTGCCATATATCGCGTTCTTCCCAGTAAGGGAAAATTTCTTTTGAGTGCATGGGTTTTCTGGAATACATCTATCAGTCCTAAAAATATGATAGGACCGACCAATACAAACAACCACAGATAGTTAAGATTAAAAATAATGGACAAAGCTATAATGACAACTGCTATCAATAGGGCTATAATTAAAAATCCTTTTCTCATTTTATGCAAATATTATTGGACATCAAAATAGTTATAAGTATCCTATTAATACAAATGATATAACGAAAAGACTTAGCAACAATAGCTATTTATTAAATATTAGCTATTTTTATAATATATTTAATAAAGAGATGGGAAAAGTATTTAAAATAGTTGGCTGGATTATCCTACTTGTAATAGTGTACATATGGTTCAGCACAGTGATTAAGTCATGTAATCCTGAGACACCAGCTGGTGCTATAGATGCGATCGTAGATGGTACCGAAGAGATGATCGATAATACTGGTGAAGTCATTACTGATGCTGAGGAAGAATTATTTGAAGGTGGAGATATCGACTATTCAGAAACTGAAGTAGAAGACTTCGAGCCAGACGAAGAAATAGTAGAAGAAATCATCGATGATACACCTCCACCTAAAAGATACACACAGAATACGCAGACAACAAGCAGTTCTACAACTACGTCCTCGGGCCAATATATGATAATAGCTGGTAATTACTTAGTACAATCTAATGCCAAGGAAATGAGCAAAAAACTAAAGAATCTTGGTTTTGAAAGTGCTGAAGTAGCAAATTTTGATAACTCCCAATACCATACAGTTATCGCATCACGATATTCTGATTATGGTACTGCCGTAGAAGCCTCTAGTAATCTAAAAGCAAAAGGTATAGACTGCTACGTCAAGAGAAAAAGCTAGTTAGGACTTATCTTAACTTTCAAATTTTTAGAATTCTCAATATCGAGATAGATGTGTGGCAGATCATCACTTAATAAGACTGAGAAAGAATTAGAAAAGCGCTTCCAAGCTACATTCTATTCTGACGACCTGGTGCAGTATAATCCTCTGCCTAACTTTAATGTAGCACCTTCACATATGATGCCCGTCATCACTAATATGGATGAGAACCACTTCAAAGCTATGCGATGGGGTCTCATACCCTCATGGGCTAAAGATATGAAGGTCGGTTACAAAATGATCAATGCCAGAAAAGAAACACTACTCGAAAAAAATAGCTTTAAGTCAGCAGTACAAAAAAGAAGATGTCTCGTACCGGCAGACGGATTCTATGAGTGGCAGAAATCCGTAAGTGGTAAACAAGCTTATCATATCTCACTCATCGGCCAGAAGTTATTCGCTATGGCAGGGCTTTGGGATAAGTGGATATCACCTGATGGCTCAGAAATATATTCTTATACCGTAATCACCCTGGAACCCAATTCTCTCATGGCAGACATCCATGACCGTATGCCCGCTATTCTTACACCAGA
>CALLAG010000153.1 GCA_938002705.1 uncultured Saprospiraceae bacterium
TCTATTTGGCCGTAGAGGAATATATATTCTGACAGATGGCGAATGGAATAATATAAACCAAGATAATAATCCATTCTACTCAGACAATGATCTGTTACAACACTATCAGATAGAAAAGCATCCTCAAAAGCCGTTATTATACATAGGAACTTTCTGGAAAGGGCTTATAGAAATGAATCTGGAAACAGGGGAGCAAGTTCTATACAATACATTCAATAGTGATGGTGCATTAGGGCCACCGTTAGGCGATAATCCGCTCGGTGTTAAGATATCAGGACTGACTTTCGACAGAGATAATAATCTATGGATAAGTGTATTCGGCGCAGAGAAGCCTATTGCTGTCCTTACTGACGAGGGTACGTGGCATAGTTTTTCTGTGACGTCTGATAAGAAGACATCAGATATCATCGTAGACGAATCTGGCAATGTCTGGTGTGTCATAGGTGGTAACACTGGAGGGGTCATGGTCCTGAATCCTGGAAACAGTATAGCAGATCCCAGTGATGATCTGCCATCCCGATTTATCAGTCTTAATAACTCAGAGATACAAAGTAATCTTGTGAGCTCGGTGGTAGAGGATCTTGATGGTTCTGTATGGGTAGGCACTGCAGAAGGTGCTGTTGTATTCGACTGTGGAATATCTGCCACGGAATCATCTTGCGAGGGTAATAGACCCAAAGTACTGGAAGGTGTGGAGCTTGGTAGACTCCTGGAGACAGAAGATGTACAAGCTATAGCTGTAGATGGAGCTAATAGAAAATGGTTCGGTACGCGTAATGGTATATTCGTACAATCACCTAATGGAGAAGATCAGGTAGCTCGCTTTAATGAAGAGAACAGCCCACTATTCGATAATAATATAAAAGCCATGACCTATAACGGCAATACGGGAGAGATGGTCATATCCAGTAATAAAGGCTTGCAATCATTCAAGACTGAGACAACTGGAGCGACTAATAGGCATGCATCACAAGTCTATGCCTACCCTAACCCTGTAAGGCCTGATTATCAAGGACCCATAGCAATTAAAGGCTTAGCAAGAGACGCTGAAGTCAGAATTACAGATATCGATGGGCAGCTGGTATACAAGACAACAGCACTGGGAGGACAAGCCATATGGGACGGTCAAGATCTAAATGGTCAAGTTGTGGCAGGCGGTGTATACCTCGTATTCAGCTCATCTACAGACACTTTTAGAGATCCAGATGCTTTTGTGACAAAAATTTTACTCGTAAGATAGCCCAATAGATAGTATTGGAATATTTTTTAATTTATATTTGCATTCCTTATGAAAATAGGGTCGCGTGGCCGAGCGGCTAGGCAGAGGTCTGCAAAACCTCGTACACCAGTTCGAATCTGGTCGCGACCTCTACAAGACTCTGACTACTAAGTAGTTAGGGTCTTTTTTAGTTTTATGGGCTTAATAAGTAGGAAGTATTGGCGAATACACTGTATTGAAGGTTCGACGATAACCTCTCGTCCACTGATGACTTATATAATGTGTATCCTAAGTTAATACAGAACTAATCCTCGGTTCTTAAGATATCTAATTGTAGTTCTTCTATACCGACGAGGGGATTGTCCCTTCCATATTGCTCAAATGAAAAGTTATACTTTCCTGGCTTGGCAAATTTAAATTTTTCTAAGAGGTAGGCTTTGATTTGACATTTTTCTCCAGAGCATTGGCCGATCCATTGACCATTTTTTTCTGCCAGATCTATATTAAGTTGTTCGGTTTTATCCTCAGCATTAGGAAAACTTGTTGTCACCTTCATATACATATTCTGATATGAATAGGATGTATTATGTGTCACATTAAGGTGCATGTCATAATACGGTATTGTATCAGACACATTTACTTCAAAGTTTACTTTAGTATCATAATTCCATCCATCGGCATCTATAACTTGAGATTCGCTATAGAACGGTACTGACTGACAGCCTGAGAATAATACTACGAGAATTATACATGATAAGTATCTCATGTTATTCAAAGTATTCTTTCATCCTTGCAAAAAACCCTCTCTGACCTTTGCCTGACTTAGGTTGAAAGTTATCCATTTCTCTCATCCCTTCGAGCATTGTCTTTTCTTCTGAAGTAAGGGTCTTGGGAGTCCATATATTAACATTAATTAATTGATCTCCTTTCGGATAGCCTTGTACACTTGGAAGTCCTTTCTCTCTTAGTCTAAATATTTTTCCTGCTGATGTGCCTGCAGGTATTGTAATCTTAACGGGCTTGGCTAATGTAGGAACCTCTACAGAGGAGCCTAGTGCTGCATCGGCAAAATTTAGAAATAGATCATACATTATATTCTGTCCATCACGAGAAAAATGTTCGTGTGGCTTCTCTTCTATAGCAATAATCAGATCACCATTAGAACCGCCGTTAGGACCAGCATTTCCTTTGCCTCTCATAGATAGTTGCATACCACCTTCTACACCTCCTGGAATTTCTATTTCTATAGTTTCATCTTGCATTGACCGGCCCTGACCTTTACATGTAGAACATTTGGCTGTTATCTGACTTCCTGAGCCATTACAATTAGGGCATATTGCTGTTGTCTGCATCTGTCCTAAGAACGTTGACTTTACCTGACGTACATATCCAGAACCATTACAAGTACCACATGTAGATACTGATCCTTTATCCTTAGCGCCAGATCCGCCACATGGGCTACAGGTACTTTGTTTCTTGACCTTTATCTTCTTAGTTACGCCGTTAGCTATTTCTTCCAGTGTCATAGACACCTTGATTCTTAAGTTAGCGCCTTTCTGACCTGTCTGACGTCTTGATGATGTACTGCCTCTGAAGAAACTATCAAAAGGCCCTCCTGAATCTCCGAATATGTCACCAAAATGTGTGAATATATCATCCATATTCATACTTCCGCCTCGACCACCGCCGAAACCTGCTTGAGGATCTACTCCTGCATGACCATATCTATCATAGCGTGCTTTCTTATCTGCATCACTTAGGACCTCGTATGCCTCTGCTGCTTCTTTGAATTTTTCCTCAGCTGCTTTATCGTCAGGATTCTTATCTGGGTGATATTTCATAGCGACCTTTCGGTACGCTTTTTTGATCTCTGACTTGTCTGCTGTCTTAGTGACGCCTAAGATCTCATAATAGTCTCTTTTTGCCATAGCTATATTTTATTTACCAACGACTACTTTGGCAAATCTTATGATTTTATCATTAAGGTAGTATCCATTCTCTACGGTATCTATAATTATACCTTTCTGCTCTTCTGAGGCAGCTGGTATCTCACTGATCGCTTCGTGGAGTTCTGGGTCGAACTGTGCTCCTGTACTCTCCATTGGCGTTAATCCTTTTGCGGCAAGCACCTTATAGAGCTTATCATAAACCATAAGTATCCCTTCACTTATAGTTTCAGAATTATTGTCATCTTCAGCCATCGTCTTTGCCCTATCAAAATCATCAAGTACAGGAAGGATGTCCTTAATTGTACCCTGCGCTGCCGTCTTCATCAGTTCAAGACGTTCCTTGATGTTTCTTTTCTTAAAATTCTCGAATTCTGCAAATAAGCGTAGATACTTGTCCTTGCTCTCACTGACCTGAATTCTTAGTTCTTCTAGCTCATCTAAGGGTTCTTGAGCTTCGTCTGCATCTTCACCCTGATCTAAAGTCTCTTCTTGAGTCTCTTCGTTTACGATATCCTCTTCAGTTAACTCTTCGTTTTTCTTTTTTTGACCACTCATTTTGATCCTATTTTTCCATTTATTTATCAAATCCTTTGCCATAGCTGATTTACAGACATTTTGGCAGCAAAATAGGCTTTTGTATGCCAGCAAAGCAGCTTATTAAGATAATACTGTACAGATTCTGTCTATTTATATTAAGTAGAAGAGGTGGTTCTTGATTTACTTTAACTTTTGATCTAAGAACTGAGCTATTTGCTCGGTAGTTTGATTGACACCGATTACCTGGCCAGCAGGGTCTATTAAGAACTTACTCGGTACATCCTTGACATTATACTTTATAGCTAATGGCGCTGATAAGACCAGCTTAGATTCTTGGACTATCTGATGTCTCCAGGTAAATCCATCTTTCTCTGATGCTCTCTTCCAGTTCTTATCATTCTTCTCTAAGGCAATAGTTACAATAGAAAAACCCTCGGCATCACGATATGCCTTATCACTATATTCACTATGCAGCCTTACTAAGTTAGGATTGTCTCTCCTACATGGAGGACACCAAGACCCCCA
>CALLAG010000154.1 GCA_938002705.1 uncultured Saprospiraceae bacterium
TCAAAGGGGATATAGTAAAAGAGATGGGACACCTTAAGATCGTAGATATGATGAGTTATATGAAAGCGCTAAGTGCATTTAATCCTGGAGAGACGGTTATGGTTAAGGTAGAGCGAGAGGGTAAGTCTATCGTTAAGGATGTGACTTTCTAATAAGGCATTATAATAGTGTTCTGGCGAGTACGCATTGTATAAGCTGTATGCGATGACGCTAACTGTAACGATTGTAGTTTATGTTAGCGTCACCGCTGATATGTAGTCTTCCGAAGCTCCAAGTTATTAAACGGGAGCCCCTACTTTCGTATCTGTGAAACCTGTAGGCGAGAACGCCAACAGTAATCATTTGTTTATGTTAGCGTCCCCGCTGACATGCTCTGTTTGATTTTGTAAGCGAAGATTCCTGTTCCTACAATTCAGATTTTTGAAGCTAGTATGTAGGGTAGTACATGTCGTACGCTTTTTCTAATACTTAGACAGTAAATTAATTTTTGTTTAACTGAGGATACATGTGTAATTGTATTCTCTTTATGTAATTTGGTGCACAGATCAAAAAAACTTCGATTATGAAATATGTACTACTACCGTTAGTGAGTTTAATACTGCTCTCATTTGTCATTGTAGAATTATATGACTTTGATAAGATGCTTACTAATTTAGATAATTATAGTAATGAAATAGCTTCTGACAAGGTATATCTACATACAGATAAGACCATCTATGCATTAGAGGATACCATATGGATTAAGACATATGCCTTAGATGGTGTTACACATAGAACTTCTGACAAGTCCGGAATCGTATACATAGAACTCATTACGCCGGATAAGCAAGTCCTCTATAAGGATCGTGTCTACATTGGAGATATGGGAGCAGCGAGTGACATTACGATACAGAGAAGCTGGCCTGCCGGTCGTTATTTGTTGAGAGCCTATACGAAGTATATGTTGAATGAGGACCAAGATTATTTTTTCAGCAAAGAGATCAAGATCGTTGATATTAATGCGGAGTATGATCGCATCATTGCCGAGCCTTCTGCAGAAAGTATCGGGCGTAAAATAGATGAATCTCAGGAGCTTGATATAGGTTTTTTTCCCGAAGGAGGTCATCTTATATCAGGTATAGATTCTAAAGTAGCGATAAAAGTAAAAAACAAAAATCTATCTACCTCAGGCATGCAGGGGACTATAGAAGATCAAGACGGTAATCAAGTAGCGGCTTTTAAGATATATGATTTCGGTCTGGGGTCGGCTAACTTTACACCTGTCTATGGAAATAGGTACTTCGCTAAAATGGAAGGAGATAAGCTTGTACATCCATTACCTGAGGTACTTGAGTCAGGTTATCAGATGACAGTGATTAATAAGTCAGGTTTTATTAATGTGATTACCAGAACGAACAAGGAAGAGGGACTACAAGGCGGACATGTACTGATACACATACGTGGTGCTGTCTATTATAACAGCAAAATATTAGATGCTGATAGTAAAGAAACTGTATTGAAATTCGATATATCCCAAATGCCATCAGGGATTGCTCATATCACATTTTTTGATGAGAGTGGAAGACCTCAATGTGAGAGATTGACTTTTGTCGATAATTCCATTGTCAAGATGGATGTCTCTACCGATAAAAGTAGTTATAGAAAAAGAGACAAGGTAAAAATGTCTCTAAGTCCTCTCGCTCCCGACTCTCTTTCTGATATCAGAATCGATTGCTCAGTGGCTATCATCCATGATGACAGTAGATCCGTAGGAAGTAGTACCAATATAAAGTCATGGTTATTACTTAATTCTGATCTCAGAGGTAAGATTGATAATCCTGGATATTTCTTTGAGAAAGAAGGAGACCATAAACGTGCATACTTATTAGACTTAGTTATGCTGACACATGGATGGAGAAGATTTAACTGGGACCAAATGAAAGAACTTAATCCATTTCAGAATTATACTATCGAGGGAGAGTTAGGCTTGTATGTGAAAGGTTATACGAGTAAGTTGATTAATAAGAAATCAAATGTCCAAAGTAACATGACACTCACACTTACCGGTGATGCTATAGTAGAAGCAGATCAGGTGACTGATGATGAAGGCCGATTTAGTTTCGGGCCGTATATCGTATATGATAGTATCCAAGGATTCCTGCAGGCTCGTAGATACAAAGAAGACAAAGATGAGGAGAAGCTTGATGGGAATAGGAATGTATCGATACACTTAGATAATGATAGTAAACTGGTCCCTGTGGAGTGGGAGCCCTCAGAAGAAGAGGTAATTTATAATAGCGATGCATATAAGAATTATGTAACTAATAATAGAACTACACAAGCGATCAAGGATCAATATCATAGTATGGAAGTACAGCTAAGTGAAGTCGTCATAACCGCAAGAAAAAAGCGAAAGGAAGATGAGATGACTAAGATTCAGAGAGCAACGAGTCCATACAGTACACCTTCTAATCGTATCATATTAGATGATGATAATCGTTTTAGATACAGGTCGATATTCGATATGTTAAGAACTGTGGCTGGGGTATCTGTGCAAGGTAGTCCACCTAATCAGTCGATAATCATTAGGGGTGTGAATTCTATTAATGCATCTACTGAGCCACTGTTTATAGTAGATGGTGTACCTGTAGATATAAGCTTTATTAATCAGATAGATCCATCCCAAGTGCTCTTCGTAGATGTACTGAAAGGGCCTAATGCAGCAATTTATGGGGTTAGAGGAGGTAACGGCGTTATAGCAGTATATACTGGTAATAATGCTACAAGTGTAACCAGTCGTAAGCCAGGAATAATAGACTTTACCTTACAGGGGTTCAGAGGTGGCAGACAATTCTATTCTCCAGATTATTCTAAGGATGTCTCTAAGGTATTCACGCCTGATACGAGAACGACATTATACTGGAATCCACTCATCTATTCTGATGGGACACCTATCGATATAGAATTATATACTGGCGATATCTCAGGTCGCTATCAAGTTATATTAGAAGGGATGTCAGCTAGTGGTGATGTGATATATTCTACTCATGATATTAATGTACAATAGTAATCTAAGCTATCCGTAAATT
>CALLAG010000155.1 GCA_938002705.1 uncultured Saprospiraceae bacterium
AATAAAATTAATTTAGGTGCATTACTATTTTGGCATATTGACTACAGTTGTACTTTGTGTGTATATCTCAAAAAAAAAAAGGCTGCCCGAAACCGAGCAGCCTTAATCTTTATATCTAAATTTCTAAAAATAGAATATTACTTCTGTATGATAACTTTCTTACTTGTAAGTCCTTCTTCTGTTCTTACATTTAAGTAGTATAATCCTGTAGGGATAGTTGCTACATTCATTTCTATTCTACCTGTGACAGAATTGTAGTTTTTAGTAGCGATTACTTTTCCTTGTATATCTACTAACTCAAGATTAACATCTGTAGCAATATTACCTAAGTTCATATCTACGAATAGTACCTCAGATACTGGATTAGGGAATACAGATATAGACTGATCATTAACTAAGTCTTCTGTGTCTGTAGTTATTTCTCCGATTGTAAGTGGAATATAAGCTGCATAGGCGTCTGCTCCTCCATTACCATCATTAAATAATAATGGACCGAATGATCTATCGTCCTCATCGCCTTCTAATCCTGTAGCTAAGAAGCTACCTACTGAACGAGCTTCTCCGTCAGGTAATAATTGTGTAAATGCAAAGTTAGTAGGTTGGAAATCTACATCACGATCTACACCACCGTTAACCACTCTACCGAAGAATGTAACATCAGCGTTACCGATAGGTCTTGTATGTACTGCAACAACGTAATCAGTGTTATCCTCTAATTTGATACTTTCTCCTGGTGCAGCTACATTATCGAATACGAACTCGATGTTATCATAGTTTTGACCTGTCTGAGAAGATACGATAAGACTTGACTGACCTATAAGGACTCTTTCTGATGGTCCAGGAGCTGCACCGTCTACTCTTCCGTTATTATTAAGATCTCTCCACTTGTATAGGTCTGCTGTTATGATACCATTAAATGCTGTTCCAGCATTAACAGTGAATCCGTAGTTACAAGATATTGCTCTCTTACCTGCTCCATCTGATACTCTATAGACATTCGCATATGTATAGAAAGACTGACCTGCAGGTGCTATACCTGAGAAAGTACCACCATCATCAGGACCAATAGTCTTTCTGAAAGTATCTCCACCTATAGTGAAATCATATGACCAAGAGTTATTACCCGGATCTGTATCTGATTCAGAATCTACTGTATAAGTTACTCTGTAAGTACCATCTTCTGTAGGCGTCCAGCTCATAGGAAGTACTTGGTTCTGCGAGATTAATACATTCTCTGGTGTGACACCACATGTAATATCATCATAATCTAACGTTTCTCTATAAGCTTCAGTTAATGTTGTAAGATTCAATACATCTACGGTGAGTGTGTTACCAGTTGATGTGGATACACCGATATTTTCAAGATCTATCATGAATACCATCTCTTCGTACTGACCTGATGGAGATACGATGTTAGGATACTTAGATGCCCAAGAATCGTTAACTCTGATATCTGATACATCACCTATATCTTCTATGATTACGTCATCGATAGCCCAGTAGTAGAATGCTCCTCTGTATAAGAATGCAAATCTAAAATTAGCCGCATCATTGTATCCACATAGAGTTATTGATCTCTGACCATTACCTGTCTCGTTAACTGGTATGTCATCATTAACTGTTATTGTATCTGAGAAAGTCATACCTCCATCTCTACTTAATAATACGAAGTATTGACTCTGGAAGTGTCTTAATGATTGTGACCAACTAAGTCTAAATCCTCCTGAGCTCCCTACAGCAGCTAAGTCTATCTCAGGTGATATTAGTAATCCCTCACAGTAGATTCCTGCAGCAGCATCACTTATACATACACCGTCATTAAATCCAGTATCTGCAGCACCGTCTGCTTCTCCAGCAGTATCGTAGAAGTCAGAATCAAATAACATAACACCATTACATGCAGTAGGCGTATCTGCTAGACCTGCTCCGAAAGCACCTCTGTCTAATCTACCTTCTCTATCAAAGAACCATCCGCCATCTTCGAGATTAAGACCAGTACCTTTATCTACTGACCATCCGTTAAGACCTCCGTCGAATGCGCCTTCGCCGTTAGCTCCCCATATGATCTCAGGACCGTAAGTAGGCGCTGGACATAAGAAATCAAATGTGATCGTTACTGGACCATCTGCCATATTCATCTTAAGAGTCTGGCAGCTGTTGTAAGAAATACCTACTGTAAGTACAGTGATATCATCCGTAGGATCTGAGCCACCTCCAGGTATGATCGCTGTATCAGAAATATCAGCTCCAGATTGTGGATCCAGTTCTGAGTTACAGATAACTACTGCCACAGCTCCTGCTGCTTGTGCATTTCTTACTTTATTTACAAATGCACATGAACCTCTGTCTACAACTGCAATCTGAGCAGTTACATCATTGACAAGAGCCTCGCATGCATCATTCACAGGATCTGTACCGTCTTCTCCGAGTATTGCTCCAGCAGAGATCTCTAATGTCGGATTTCCAAATGCCGCAAGACCAAAGTTATACTCTGTGTCCATTCCATTGCTTGTTACAGTCATCACATTGATGTTCTGCGCATTCATGATGCCGACAGATAGTAGTGACAATAAAGCAAAAACAATTGTTGTAAAATTTAATTTCATAAGTGTTTAATTTTTTTGGTATATCTTAATTATAATTTCATTTACTAAAACGTGACTAAAGTAATAAATAATCATGTAGTGTTGTTCGGTGTTTACATCTATTATGGGCTCTTACATTTTTATTCATATATAAATATCTGAAAATCAGCATAATTGATAAATGAAACGCCTTGCTTTTTGCAGACATATGCCCCACATTTATTAGAGATAGTTGCCATATCACGACAGGTCATATCATGAAGTAATAACACAGCCAGTATACTGATCACAGTATCCCCAGCTCCTGATACATCTGCTGATGGTAATGAGATGCCGCTTATGATGCCATAACTATCTCCATTCTGATAATATATACCGTGCTCTGCGAGCGTGACAAAAATAAAGTCAGGACTGGTTATGTCGATCTTTCTTAGTGCTTCATTGATGATGTCTTTATCAGGACTTATTTTACTACCGTACTGATGCTCAAGCTCTTTTAAGTTAGGTTTGAATAAGTCACAATTAGATAGAATCTGAAAATTATTGTGCTTGGGATCTACACATAATTTTATATCATTATCAGTACACAAGGACTGTATGCTATTAATTAGTCGTTCTGTTATAACGCCTTTGTTATAGTCTTGGATAATAATTAATTCTATACCTCGTGTAGCTAATGTGCTGATATGGTTAAGTAATGCTTCTTCGATATGCTCATCTACAGATTCTGTAAGCTCATGATCTAGTCGCAGGTATTGCTTGTATGATTCGTCTACATATCTTGTTTTTATTGTGGTAGGTCTTTTGTTATCTGTGACCTTATGTAGTTTGATATTATTCTCCTCACATAGTTGCGATAGTAATAGAGCTCCATTATCATCGCCAGTTACTGATATGAGAGATACATCTTGATTGAGCTTAGCGAGATTATAGGCAACATTAGCAGCACCACCGAGTCTATCTTCTGTTCTTGTATAATCAATAATGGCACAGTCCGCCTCAGGAGAATTTCTATTATGTTGACCGATGACATATCTGTCTATCATCACATCACCGATAACTAATATTTTAGAAGATTTAATTTTCATTCAGGACTGCTTGTATATCTTTTGTTAATAATTCTATACGACTCCAATTGTTGTCTATGAAGTTATCACATCTCTTAACATGATCTTCGGTATCAATAAGATTTAATTTCTCAATTGTTTTTCCGAATTGTCTTCTTGACTCCATGACATCTAATAATCCAAATTTATTTAAGGTTATGGCCATAGGAAATTTTTCGATATTGGGTCCACAAAATACTTTCACACCATAGACTAAAGGTTCTATAACATTGTGTGGGCCCTTAGAGAAACCGCCTCCGACATAGGCTATATCTGCATATCGGTATAGGAATTTAAGATCTCCTAATGTATTGACTATCATTATATTACAGGCAGTGTTATCTGTTAAGAATTTGTAGCTTCTACTGAGATTATTTGTTATCTGTGCTATAGATACCTCATCTATATCATGAGGAGCTATGATGTAATTATATTGCTCATTGTGGTTAATATAATCCGTTACCATATTGATATCCTCGCTTGTGAGACTGCCTATTATGATGACAGGCTTCTCAGGATTAACCATTTCTATAGCTTTAAAATCTAATTTTTTATTTTCTACTGCTTTGTCTACTCTTGTGTCACCTATGATCTTTACGTTATTAATACTATGTGATCTTAGGATCTTCTCAGACTCCTGATTATGAGCAAATATGATTCTGGATTTTCGTATGAGTTGGAGAAACGGGTCAGCTATCCAGTTAAATAAATAAGAACTTTCATTAAGGTGTAGGCTGGTGTAATAATAGGGGATTTTTCTCTCGACTAACGCCTGTAGAAGATTAAACCAAAAGTCGTATTTGATAAATATTACAGCTTTAGGTTTTATTATTTCTATGAGTCTTCTTTGATTTGATAAGGTGTCTAATGGCAGGTATATCTTACAGTAATCGGAATCTTTGAATGTAACATTAGTGTATCCTGATGGAGAGAAGAAACTGACGACGATTTTTACATGAGGAATAGCGTTTTTTAGCTGAGCAATAATTGGTTTTGACATTTCATACTCTCCATATGATGCTGCATGGATCATGATGATAGGTGCATCGTGCCATTTTTCTATTTCGTTTTTTATAATAGAAAACTGATCTCTACGACCTTCTGACCATAGGGACGCTTTGGTATGAAAAAATGAGGCTACATAGACAAGTAATCCGTAAGCCCGTATACCTATACTGTAGGTGAATAGTAATATGCTCAATAGAAAACCTCCTCTGATTCTCGCAAATCAAATATGGGCAAATACCACTTAGCAGACAGACCTATCATGAGATCTAATCTTCTTCTATCGTCTGGCATCTGAGTATCAAAGTTGACGGCACGTGTATTCTTAGTGAATGCTTGATTAAATGTAAGTGCAATCTCGTAGTTGACGCTTCTACTTTTGCCTATATGTAGGTACTTTATGGCTTGCTTAATATAAGGGCCCATGGTGTTGCGATCATACCCCTTAGCATAATCACCAGTTACCTGGCCCGTGTTATTATTATCGTCTTGTATTCTGATATTATGTTGTAGAAGTCCTACACCCAGTCCTATCGCTAATCCTGCCTTAGGGTTATTCCTTACAGCTATGATGTTCTTACTGGCATACAGACCTATAACAGCTCCTCTCTGCCTTAAGAATACATCAGCTAATTGTCCATTATTGCCTATTATTCTACCATTATCAAGACGATATGGGGCGAGTACATCTTCATTAACATTATCACCGAAGATGATACCGCCTTCTAATCCGAAAGTACCATTGAATTTAGCATTGTATATATCTAAGGATAGAAGAGCCCTGAAATTAGCACCAAATCTATCAGCCATATCACCAGCTGGAATATCTAATCCATAACTAAATCCTAAGCCGACAAAGTTCTCCTCTCTGTAGTCGTTTTGACTACTAAGAGTACTTAATAATGAGAAAAAGAGCAAGATTACAAGGCATCGATGTATCATAGTATAAAGTTAAGGAAAACCATGAAGTCTAATCTAATTAGGAGCTATTTATACATAAAGCAAATGTGGCTAAGTGTAATATGCTAATATTATAAGTTATTTAGATATGATCGTAGGGGCAAAAACGACGATATTATGTACTTTCGTCAGAGAATAACATATTGAAATTATACTTAATGTATAATGTGTTAATATAAAAGCATAACAACCAAGATAGATAATGATATTTACAAAGATCTCATTCAGGATAGCATGTATTATACTTCTATCATTCCTATCCCTGCATATTACTGCTCAGATTTTTCCAGAGATAACAAGAGAGGATATCGTCAAGGAGCTCGAAAAGCGAGATCTCGATATAGATGAAGTGGAAGCTGAGTTACTCAGTCAGGGTATAGATATCAATACATTAGAGGTAGAGAATATCACAAGCGAACAAAGACAAACTATCCAGCGTGTCATAATAGAGATGACATCAAATAAGGAAAAAGAATTAGCCCTCAAAAAAGAAAAGGAACAAGAAGAAAAAGAAAAAGAGAAAGACAAAGAAGATGAGGCGCTTATTAATGAGGAGATAGATTCTATGGAGGCAGAACTACTTGTGATAGAAGAGGAGGAAGAAATACCAGAAGTCACCATCTATGGACAAGAGTTATTCCGTAATAATATCATCAAGGTGCTTAATAAAAATGATGAGATCAATGCTCCCGATTCATATATTTTAGGTCCTGGTGATAAGCTTGTATTATCCATATGGGGTAAGTCAAGTACTGAGAGAGAATATGTCATATCTAACGACGGATACATAAAAGTGGCTAATGGGGGAGGTAACACACGTATATTCTTAAAAGGTCTCACATTAGGCAAAGCCAGAGAGAAAGTAAAAACTGTACTCACTAATCAATTCAGATTTAATGAAGGAGAATATAGCCTTGCATTAAATTTCTCAAGAACAGTTAAGGTCAGCATATACGGTGAAGTGATGAATAATGTAGGAGTTGTAACTTTATCTGCTTTTAATTCGCCTTTTAACGCTATAGCTGCAGTAGGTGGAACGAATGATATAGGCTCACTCAGAAAAATCCAACTTGTCAAAAATTCTGGAACTGTAGTCACCTTAGACGTCTACGAACTACTTAATAATCCAGCAGTGAGAAATAAATATTACTTAGATGACAACGACCTCATTATGGTTCCTGCTTCTGAGAATATTATAACATTAGAGGGAGCAGTAAAGCGACCGATTAAGTACGAACTCATTGATAATGAAGGGATTAGAGAGTTGTTAGTCTATGCAGGAGGATTTGCTGAGAATGCATATAAGAAAAAAATACAGGTTAAGAGATATGTCGATGATGATCAGAAAATAATCGATATAGACTGGAGACAATACGAGAAATCTAATCGTAATTTTCCATTACTTAACGGTGATCTTGTGATAGTAGAAAGTATAGAGAGTGAGGCAACTAATTACATAGAGATAATAGGCGAGGTCAAGAAAGAAGGCTCGTTTGAGAAGACGGACGGTATGCGTATATATGATGCTATCATCAAAGCTGGCCTTACTGATAATTCCAGTACTAACTTAGTCTATCTCACCAGGACTAATGATGATGGTACGACCAGTTATGAGAAAATATTTCTTAACGATATCCTGAAGGATCAATCTGTAAGTCAGAATATCTATCTACAGAATAAAGATAAAATAGAGATCTGGTCCAAAGAGAGATTTATAGATGATGCAGAGATTACAGTAAGTGGATCGGTAAGATCCGAAGGTAAGTTTCCATTTGACGCAAGTCGATCGATAAGACTACGTGATGCGATACTTCTGGCAGGTGGGCTTCGTCGAGATGCATCGAATATCGCTATCATACACAGAAACGATCCTCTCAATCCCAAAATTAAAACCTATAAGACAGTATCTAACCTTGATGAAATAATCAGTTCTCCTGATAATGAGAATAACTATATCATGGAGCCATTCGATAGTCTTGTGGTGGAGTCTAATAATGTATTCGTAGAAGAATCTTATGTACGGATAGAAGGAGCTGTTAATAGGCCTGGTAGCTACCAATATGGTGAAGGTATTACGATTAAGGATCTCATGCGACTAGCTGGTGGATTTAGACTAGCAGCATCTACTAATAATATAGAAGTGTCACGTGTTATAATGCGTAATAATGAGGCCACTAAGACCGTAGTGGCAAGCTTAGAAATGGATAGAGAATTCGAAGTGCTATCAAAGGGAGCAGTAGACGGAGATTATAGGTTAGAGCCATATGATAACATCAGTGTCAGATATAATAAAGACTTTGAACTGCAGAAAAGAGTATTCTTAACTGGTGAGGTAGAGGTACCTGGGCCGTATGCCGTATGGAAGCCTAATCTGCGTATATCAGATGTGATAGAGAGAGCTGGAGGACTTACGGAGGAGGCGTTTCCAGCAGGAGCGACACTACTCAGAAAAGAAGAAGAAGTAGGATCCATAGTCATCAAGTTAGATGAGATAATGGTTAATCCTAATTCCGAATTCAATTTTGTAGTGAAGAATGGTGATGAGATATTTATACCTAAGATATCAGAATTCGTCACTATCAAAGGTGCAACAAGAGTAAGAGAAGTCGTCAGTGA
>CALLAG010000156.1 GCA_938002705.1 uncultured Saprospiraceae bacterium
ACCGTAATATGCATTTGGATTATAATACGCGTCATCTAACCCTTGATAATGATTTTACAGATGGTAATAAGACACGTGTTCTTGTGATAGGTAACAGTTTTGCTCGAGATTGGATTAATGTTCTATTAGAGAGTAGTTATGGTGATAAGATTGATGTGTCATATATTCCTGATTATATTGAAAGTGATGCGTCTATAGGCAGAATGTCTCATGCTGATGTAGTTTTTTCATTTGGCTTGACGCAAGAATATTTTCAAAATTTGTTAGCTGGAAGAGCTATTGATATTCAGAAGTTTTGGAGTATTGGCGTTAAGCATTACGGAGAGAGTAACGGTAAGATATACGCTAATCGTAATAAGCCCAATTATTGTAAGCAATCAATAAAAATAAATCATGGAGCTGTAGTAAGAAATGAGCTTATGTCACAGTCGTGGGGTGATCGATATATTGATATCATGGGACTTACATTACTTGACGATAACACTATGCCCGTCTTTGATTCTGAGTGCCAATATATCAGTCAAGATGGATTACATTTTACAAGAGCCGGGGCAGCTTATCATGCCGAGTTATTTTCTGATTCTGAGACCACACCAAACTTTAAGGATATATTTGGATATTAAATTGTTATAGAACGTTACTAACGTTTCTCATTATCTCATTGGATTAACAAATGATCAAGGACTTACAACTACATTATATATTTATCAATCCTCATGATCTTAATGAAGATATTAATTGTAATCCAATATTACATAAGGTGAAGCTTGTACACGATAAGTATTACAATAATGTCTTAGGTGTACAGAGGACATATTGGTCATATAATGATATTGCTGCATTGCTATCGGATTATAACAAAGACTTACATGCACTGTACTTAAGTATTAATCCAAAGTATGCAGCACTATTATCCGATATAGGACGGTTTGTTATCCTCTATTATTACGGTGGCGTATATCATGATTTAAAATTTGTATCCAAACCTAAATTTGTAAAATCACTTCATACATATCAAAACGATTATAGCATAATAGGAGAGCAGCATCCCCGTCAGAAGCATCGTGTACGCAGCGGCAATATCATATCATTTGCCAAGAGTGATCCTTTCTTTAAGCTTGTTTTGGATGCTATCATGAGCAGGTTGGACACAGCTCAGAATACCAAGCTTTCTGGCAGTGTGGCGATGTTTGAGATCGGAAGTGGTATTTATATTGAGTTATTTTCTGAGTATGAAGAGAAGAGGGAAGATATGATGAGAAAGCGTTTTGATTGGCGGTATCTGAAGTATCACAAAGATATCTACAAGGCGAATATCACTAAGTGGCAGAACATCGAGGAGCAGATAGTATTCTAACCCACGCTTACATTACCGTACTTTTCAATAGCCTCATTCACGTCATCATATATGGT
Source organism: uncultured Saprospiraceae bacterium (assembly GCA_938002705.1). Lineage (GTDB taxonomy): Bacteria > Bacteroidota > Bacteroidia > Chitinophagales > Saprospiraceae > RFSX01. The sequence continues at coordinate 1,414 of CALLAG010000156.1, forward strand.
GGCTGATCCTTTTTCCATCACCAGTATTTTTGTACAATGTTTTCTTATAAGCTCTAATGAGTGGCTGACATGGATGATGGTCTTACCTTGAAGGATATTCTCTTCGAAGGCTTTCTGTGACTTCTCCATAAATCCAAGATCTCCGACACTGCCAAAGAATTCATCTATCAAGAAGATATCCGCCTCTGCATGTATAGCTATAGCAAATGATAATCGGGATCGCATACCCGAGGAGTAGAACTTAATAGGCGTATCTATAAAATCTTCCAATTCAGCGAAAGCTATAATCTCTTCGAATTTTTCTCCTATCTGCTTAAAGCTCAGACCAAGTATCGTCCCGTTGAGATAGATATTATCACGGGCAGTAAGGTCTACATCAAAACCCATTCCTAAGGCCAATCTTATGATCTTGCCATGTGTCTCTATGTGGCTGCCTTCGTCAGGATCCATCGCTCCTATTATCAGCTTAAGGAGGGTCGACTTACCACTTCCGTTCTTACCGATGATGCCTAAGAATTCTCCATTTTTGACCTGCAGATTTATGTCTTTGATCGCGTGGACTTTCTTTGTTTTGTTAGCGAGTTTGTTTTTTAACCTTTCGGTAAATGATAACTTTCTTCCAGATATACTGAAGGTTTTATTTAGGTTACGTATGTCTATTCTCAACTTATCCATTAGACTTTTTCTATGACCTTCTTAGCATATTTCTTAAATAGAATGACAGCAATAATATATAATATCCCACTAAAGATGAGGTTCTCTATAAGTAATCCCCAGTACATGAGATTATTCTCAAGTAGACATGCTCTCATGTTAAGAAGGATACCCACGAATGGATTGACATGTACGAACCAGGGGTAGTTGTCGAAATAAAACTGTCCTGAGAAAAATATTCCTGATACCCAAAATCCTATCATCAGAAGTATCTCCCATATGTGTACGATATCATCAAATATGGGCCTGATAAGTCCTAAGATTATGGCCATCGCAGATGATATGAGAAACAATGTTATCAGTACAATAGGTAACACATAGAAGTAGGGACCTATACTCGCTCCTGTAAGTAATAGAATGACAAAGTAAGCACCAAAATTAAAGATGAGACCCATCAGTATAGATATCATATGACTGGAATACAAGTCGAGCCAATTAAACTGGATATTTTCTGTCAGGTACTTCTTTCTGATAAGTACGCGAGATCCCATTTTAGTAGCTTCAGTAAATGCAAGCCATGTCAATATCCCGCAGAATAAGTACAAGACAAAGTTCTCTTGATTACGCTGGAATATTCTTGTAAATACAAAATAGTAAATGGAGATCTGTGTAAGCGGATTAATCAATGCCCACAGTAGCCCTAATCTATCATTGTAGTATCTTTTCTTAAAATCTACTTGCGCAATCTTCCATATCCTCTCAAGCCGACTGTTGGATGAGAAGTTATTGATATAGATATGTCCTAATGCTTTTTTGATCATTTCTAAATTGGCTTACCTGTACTTTTCTATAGCTGTAGGTGTCTTTCTGACAAAGATAGAATAGAACTTAGCAATATCATTAAGAACTGTAGAATTCATTAGCCTTAGTACGCTCAGTGATCCCATCAGTCTTCGATTCTTTCTGAGTGCTCTTCTTGATTTCAGAGATGTAGAGAAGTCGTGGATATAGAACTCTAAGCATGACTTAATCATAACTAAAGACAATGACCA
>CALLAG010000157.1 GCA_938002705.1 uncultured Saprospiraceae bacterium
ATATCTCGGGGTTTTCTATTCTTTTTATATTTCATAATTGAAAGATTTTATTACCTGAATTCATTTTACAATGCATATTGTGATTCTGAGATAGTGATGGACATCATCTTAGATAATTGACGGTATTGGTCCTGTGTAAGCTGATTATATGGGGTATTGAAATTATGGAGTGCATAGGTTTTCTTTAGGTTTCTGATAGAGGATTTGACCATCGCTAATACTTTGATATAATGATCATAATTACTGTCCTCATGCAATTTGATACTTATGTATGGCTTCTTGCTACTATCTACCATATCCTTAAGGTGGCTTGTGATTATAGGCTCTATGTCAGATATGATATTCTGGCCTTCTATCATGATCTCGTTCTGGGCATTGATGATTAAGGATAGTACTCTGCTGTCGCTGATTTTGCCTGGAGGGCCATTGTAGGGTGGTGGGAGAACCATAGGGATAGACTTCTCTCGTTGGAATGTGGTACACACCATGAAAAATATAAGTAGGAGAAATGCTATGTCAGCGATGGAGCCTGATTGTATCTCTGGAGTAGATCTTTTACTTCTTGGCATCTTATATGATTTTTTATATAAGATGCCGTATGCCAGTTCTACGGTGGGAATCTCATAGGTAATTATGAGATTCGATATGTATTTTTGATTTCTTTAGTTAGGTACTACCAGCTGAGGTCTTCGTCTACATCTTCTTGAGAAGAGTTGTCTACTTCAGGTGTAGTCGTTGTTGATTCTTCTTTTACTTCTTGAGGAGCCGATGCTGTAGAATCTTCTGTTTTCTTACTATGATCGTAGTCCCTCGTAATCTCGCCAGAAGCCAGTTTCTCTTCCCACTCTAGCTGTCTTCTTTCATACAACTCATAATCAAATTCTGGCATAAGCTCCGTCTTGACATGCTCGACAGTATCATTAAGATTACTCATGAATCTGTTGAAATCTTCTTTGTACAAGAATATCTTATGTCTCTCGTACCCATTACCGTCAAATCGCTTAGTGCTTTCTGTGATTGTGATGTAAAAGTCTTCACCCTTCGTCTGTCTTACATCAAAGAAGTAAGTCCTTCTCTTTCCTGCTCTTACTTTTGTCGAGTAGACACTTTCGAATTTTTTGTCGTTTTCCACTGTACTTGAATTTTTTTATATCACTAATTTACTCTATTTCCATAAAAAATAACTTTTTATTGGATTTTAACAGCAGTTATATCACCTGCTTAAGTATAAACAATACAAATATTGGTTATTCCTCGTATTGTTTTTTGACTATTTGGCTGTAGTAGCCATCCATCTCCATCAGCTTATCATGCTTACCTAAGGCTTCTACCTCTCCTCCTTCCAGTACTAATATCTGATCAAATTCTATAAGACTTGATATTCTATGGGTTACGATGATGGATGTCTTATCCTTCAGTGCCCCGTCAAGATATTCTAATATTTTATGTTCAGTATTAGCATCTAATGCGGATAGCGAATCATCCATGAGGATGATATTAGGATCTTTGATCAATGCTCTTGCTATAGATAATCGTTGCTTCTGGCCTCCTGATAGCGTTACGCCTCTTTCTCCTACGTGAGTTTGATAATGATCCGGTAGAGCTAATATATCATCACCTATCGCAGCATGATCTGCATATCTCATCACAGTGTCAAGGTCAGCATCTGGTTTTCCAAACTTTACATTGTCTTCGATAGTATCTGAGAATAGAAATACATTCTGAGGGACGTATCCTATCTGAGTTCTTAGATTGTATAGATCTACATCTTTTATATTAATGCCATCTATAAGGATCTCTCCTGCGCTGACGTCATAGAATCTTAATAGTAGATCTGCAATAGTACTCTTACCAGAAGCGGTACGACCGACGATGGCTAATTTCTCTCCTGGATTTATGACGAATGATACATTCTTTAATGCTTCTATACCTGTATCAGGATATATAAAAGATACATTTTTGAATTCTATTTTGCCAGCCAGATTAATATTGTTATTGGTAGTATTCGTTATTTCTGGTTCTATACTTAGGATCTCGTTGATTCTGGTCTGAGAAGCTTCTGCTTGCTGTATGATAGACGCTATCCATCCTATGGCTGTAATAGGCCAGTTAAGGTATCCTATATAGATAATGAACTCCATTAAGTTACCAGCAGTGATCTTATCTTCTATGTACAATGTACCACCGATGTATACAGCAAGTATTGTACTGATATTCATCAATATAATCATGAGTGGAAAGAACAATGCATTAACTCTTGCTAGCTGCAGAGACTTCTTTCTGTAGTTTTCACTTTCTTCTTCGAAGTATTCAGTGAACTGATCTTCCTTGACATAAGATTTGACAATTCTGATACCTGAGTAGACTTCTTGAGCTATAGAGTTCAGCTTACTTATCTGCTTCTGTATCTGATAGCTTTTATCATGGATGACTCTACTTACAAAGTATATAGATATGGATAGAAATGGCAAAGGGAGTAGTGTAAATAGAGTCAATTTAGTATTGACTTGAAACATGGCTGTGATTACGAATATTACGAGCATAGATACAGTAATACCATACATAAGTGCTGGCCCCAGATACATTCTTACTTTAGATACATCTTCTGATACTCGGGCCATAAGGTCTCCCGTCTTATTCTTCTTATAGAAAGCATAATCCAGCTTCTGGTAGTGCTGGTAGATTTCCTTACGCAAGTCATACTCTATAAGCCTGGACATTACTATAATCGTCTTACGCATACAATACATAAAAAACCCCATCAATAGATACAGACCTATAACCACACCTGCAAACCTTACTATATCTGGACCGAATAGATCATAGAACGACTGCGTCCTCTCATCTCCGGTAAATTCTTTTGATTTTCCAATTATAAAATCCAGTGATCTACTGATTTCTTTAGGTGCTTTGACCATAAAGAACTGAGATAATCCTACAAATAAAGCACCCAAGGCCAATCGACCTCGATACTTCCATAAGTACTTATTAAGATATCGTAGATTTTTCAAATTATTATCACTGTTATTATACTTCGTCAAAGGTAACAAAGCTTAACACTTATAGCTACAATCAGTTTAATCTGGATTACGAATAGAGCATTTACAAGCATTGTATATACTCATATAATAAAAATGATTATCGATTGTATGGGTGGATTAAGCATCACGTTGTACTATTATTCTAAGGATAGGTATGGTAGAATCTTCATATAGATGGAGTCATTGATTAGTATGGTCTTTTTGACATCAGATATGTTTTTGTAAGGACCATGCTGTTCTCTGTAGTTAACGATGATGTTAGCTACTCTATAATCGATGTATTTATGAGACTTTAGGGTAATGACGTCTGCTGTATTGATATTGATCTTAGCGACACTATCTGAGCATATTATATATCCTTTGTTATCTATAAGTATCTCTGGTTCGAAAGCATAGATTTCATTAAGCTGACTTAATGAGTGGAAGCCTCCGAGGCTATTTCTATATTCTATAATAGCACCTGAGAGGTAAGGGCCTACACCATAGAGTGACTTTAGGGCTGTTGTATCTGCGGTATTGATATCGACGATTTGTCTCGCTTTCTTCTTATAATTTTGGTTGTAGGATTTCTTAGCGGAGAGTAAGCTTGTGTCTATAGTACAGTAGGGGAGTATTGTTGAGATAGAGTTGCTATCGATATTGTATATTCTGTAGAGGTCTTCACATTTTCGGAACTCACCACCCTTTGCTCTATAGTTTAATATTTTTGATACAGAATATCTATGTATGCCGAGGGATATCCATAGAAGGCTGTCTGCGGTATTTGGATCAAAATTCGTGAGTTCTACAACAGGCTTTTCCCATTGCTTCTTTTTATTTTTTGTCGGATTATCTTTTTCTTTTACATATGATTTTTTAGATGGTATTTTGTTATTATCGATATTGCAATAGGGGAGTAAGGTAGATATATAGCTCGTATCTATGTTATAGATTTTGAAGAGGTCTTTACATTTTCTGAACCTGCCACCCTTTGATCTGTAGTTAAGAATTTTAGATACGGAGTATCTATGTACGCCAAGGGATATCCACTGAAGACTATCTATTGTATTCGGGTCAAACTCCGTGAGTTTTATAACAGGCTTTTCCCATTTTTTCTTACTGTATCGAGCCTCTCTTTCTGATTTCTTTTGGGCTACCGTATTTAAGACGGCTTCAGCTTGTGATATGGCTTGCTCTTTGTCGGCATCTGAGTGTGCACTGAGTTGTACTATTTCTGAAAGGGAAGTATGTGTATCTTGATTCATCATACGAGGTTTCATAAATATATTACTGCCATAGATTAGTATCATAATAAAACTAAGTGCAAGTATAATGGCTCTTTCTTTCTTAGTAAATATTATAAATTCAGGAATTTTCATACGTTCATTTTATAGATGAATGCACCATCAGCAGTATCATGGTATCGAATAGAATTTTTATCCAATAGTTTCTTTAACCTGTATTTACTTTTTATAACTGATCCATCAATGACGACTTGGTCAATTTTAAATTTACTTATGACCGCTTTATGAAGATTGTAATTGTCATTGTTGATTATATATAGGTCTATAGTGTGCTTACTTTCATATTTAAGTAATTGATCAGATGGATTGATAAGTATGAGGTGATTATTGATGTAGAGTAGCCCATGCAACTCTTCTATCTCTCTATCGGTTTTAGAGAGTGTATCGATTACCATATTGGAAGTTCTGTAGTTTCTACAGTTCCACGTTTCTGTATTTTCTTTTTCTATATTATGAGAGAGGTAGGTACGGTATCCGTTATGAATGTACTCTGCTATACTATTTTTATATATGTGATAGACTACAATAGACTCTGATTTCCAAGTTTCATTTTTTGTGTATCGATGCATTAATCCGTAGAAGGATAATAAAGCGATACTTGCATATATCCATTTGGCTTTTTCTTTTTTGAGGCCGATCATTAATAGGATAAGAGCACTATATACTATCGCTAAGCCAGATCTGTCTATCCATATATCATCGATGATGGTATACGGGAATTGATTTATTTTATAAATCCCAAAATTAAGAAGACTAAGGGATGTGTCTAACACGTATCCAGCTATAGGAGTAATCATATCTGCTACATAGGGTACGCATGATGATATAATCATGATAATACTGACCAGTAAGATGAAGAATGCTAATGGTACAGCGATCATACCACTGAGCCAAAATAGGAGTGGAAATTTATGAAAATAATAAATAGATAACGGAGTCAACAGTACTTGCGCAGATACTGATAAGATAATTAATTGGTAAGCCCTTCGCTTTATTTTATTAGAAGATATATACTGTCTATCTAAGTAAGGAAAGAAAAATATAATACTCAGTACTGCTATAAACGAGAACTGGAAACTTACTGTAAATAGCTGGTGAGGATTATATATAAGAATGGCACCAGCTGCAGCTCCGATTGTATTATAGGTGTTGAGATATTTTCTGAATACTGGAGCTGCTAAGACTGCGGTGTACATAACGGCTGCTCTTAGGGAAGGAGGGCCGGCCCCTGTCATATAGACGTACAGCCATATAGCTGATAATGCAATAAGAAAGGTGATGCCATCAGAGAACTTTACACTTCTAAATGGTTTTAATAAGGCTACAATAATTAATCCTACAATACCTACATGTAATCCAGAAACAGCAAGTATATGTATGGCTCCGGTATTACTGTATGAGTCGTTCAGGTCATCATCTACAAGTGACCTATCTCCTAAGAGCATGGCTTGAGCGATAGCTTTATTATCAGTCTTGTTGATATATCTATCTAAGAGTTTTTGGATATGAGCTTTAGAGGCATTCGTGATTTTGCTTATCGGATTTGGATCATTTTGTGATATTATAGAATATTGATCTTCATAAGCATAGGCTTGTTCGTATATCTTTTTTCTGGATAAGAATTCTTTGTAGTTGAATGTAAGTGGGTTGGGATTCTCAAATATCTTATATGCATTATTGGGAATCAGGATAATACTACCTTCCTTTATTTGCTCCGCATGAGTGAGCGGAAAGTAGACAAGAAGGTTGCCCTTACATGCACTCAAGGAGTCTATAGTTCTACCGGTATAAATAACAGTAACATTACATTGTATGTTTTTTTGGTTGAGCTTTTTACTACCTACGTCTACTATCAGTATGTCATTCTCAGTAATGTCAGAATAATGTTGATACGTATACTCTTTAGTATGTACGGCATAACTTAAGAATCCTAATAGGATAGTGATTATGTATATGAGAATAGATGTTGTAATTCTGCTACGCCTATGTGTATAGGTAGCGACACACATCGTCATAGAGACAATTACAAATACAAATTGGAATAGAGGTAATGAGATATCCACAGCTTCCGCTATAATAATACCTAAGCATAGGAAGATCGCAAGCTTCGCTAGTGGCATAATGTAGTTGTCTTGAGTGATTAGTTCAACTAAATATATAGACTAAATGCGAATCAACAAAATATTAAAGGGTTAAATATGTGATATACGGATGTTATGTAGTCGTTTGGCTATGTGTACAAAATAATGATATATTGAACATGCTTATGAGTTAGCTGGATAATAAGGTCAAGTTATCTCAATTGTTAGAAAGGATTTCGTTTACATTTATATTACTTTGTAGTTCGTGTACATGTGTAGAGTTATAGTTGAGTTCTACTCTGATTCCTTTCAGTCCGCTCACACCTTGTAAGTCTTCTATATCAAACAGTTCAACATTATCAGTCAGGTATCCCTTAGAGGTCAAGTATTGGATATATCGCTGCTGTTCTTTAAGGTCAGAAGCTTGTGTATATATGATGATAATTTTTCCTGGCTGAGTAATGCGTTCATCAGTACCTTTGATATGAGCTTTATCTATTCTTTTTTTGATAATCTCATAACGGGCATTGTATGCGCCATCTATATCAAATTGCTTTTCGTCCATTCTATACTTAATCGCTAAAGTATTAGAGTAGACCATGATCAGCGATGCTATCTGAAGAGGTACTGGCAGCTGGTCCAGTCTATCGTGGTGTTCTAATTCTAATTTGCATATATTTTCAAGTTGCCATAACCTTAGGTTTTCTAAGTAGAGTTTATTGAAGTGTATGTCAGGTGATATTGATTGTCCGACGAATATATTATGTTCTACACCATCGGTTTTATATCGCTCAAAATAATGAGGATATATTTTTTGTGCTATTTTCTGAGCAGCATCTAATCCAGAAGATAGGTGTGCATTTATAAGTTTTACAGTATCGTCATAGTCTTTTCTTTTCTCGTAGAAGATATCTCCTTGGTTATATAGTCTATCGTTGTATTCTTTTATCAATGCACTGATAGCAGGGTCACGTGATTGTAATTCATCAAAGAATGGATGAATGTTGTCTTTAAAAAAATGTATGATTTCTTGTTCTCTACCTGCATCCATGTCTGATGTCAGCAAGTTATAGTACTTGTCTATTTCGTATATGAAATTACCTATTATCGGCATTTCTATTTTAGCATTTAGACTTTCGCAAATATGCTTTATTGCAGATAACTGATTCTTCAAGTCAGCAGCTATACCTTCATTTCTTGCTATAGAGGAGCCAGCGATATCCATCTGTCCATACAATGCTGTTAACTCATCAAATGATATTGTATCAAAACTGTAATCTATATGCTCTAAGTTGGCTATGGCTTTCTTCTCTGCCTCTTCTACAAATTTCCATTCTACTGATGCGTGAATGGAAGTAAATTCATGCTGGATTATAGATGATATATTACTTTCCCATTCGTTGTTATATTGTTTTATAACATTGGCGCATTGGTTTTCTATTTGCTTAACTCTTATGGCATGTGTTTTATCGAACATCTCTGTTGCTACATGGCCGAATTCTAATATACCTAATAGTGTGTCTCTATTATAAAGAGGCACGGCCATATAACTCCCAAATCCCTGATCCTTTAGGGAGTTATACATACTGAAGTGTTCGTTACGATCTTGTAGTTCGTTGGTATTATTCGATATGAAAGCCTGTTTGTTAAAGAATAATTGGTTCTGACATTTGTTACACATCAGTATGTCTTTATCTTGCTCAGTATAATCTCCTAATGCAAAACTCAGGTCTGAATCTGCAAGCCTGATAAACTTTTTTTGTTTCGAGTCATATTTTGTGAATGTTGTCTTGACATCTGGAATGTTAAATAATGTACTAATGTCATCATTCATCTCATCCTTCTCCATTCTGATGGCATCATTTTTCTGTGTTGCGAATAGGAGTAGCTTGTCGTTTATTCTTGCTACGGCTTCATCTAAGCTAATGTCTACAAAGCTCTTAATGCCGAACCCACTAACTTCCCAAGAATTAGGGGGGAATATTTTTTTCCAAAAGTCAACGTTGTCAATGTGCTTTTTAAATTCTTTGGCATCTTCTTTTGATATTACCGGTGCAGTTCCTACAGGTTTTATAGAAATGAAATCAGCATTATAACTTGATTTGTAGTACTTCATAATCCCACGACTATCTGAGACTTCATATATCGGAGGAGAAGTATAACTGAATGGGATATTGTAATAATTAGCGAGTATATAGCTACACATCATGATGTACATTGTATCTACATCATGATCTCCAAATTCTTTTTCTAATAAATCTGTTTCCGAATCAAATATTTTTTTGTAGCGATTACTAGCGCAGAGTACTCTTGATGAAAGTGGTACGAATACTGCTTTGATTTCGTTGTTAGAAAGTGAGTGGGGAATCAGAGCTGAAGATAGATTTATTATATCTTCCCGATACTTATCTATATCTGTTGATGCTTCTATGCCTTCAGTTAACTCATCTCTGTGTTCTATAGACGATAGTATAAGTTCGACGTGTTGTTTTTCGATGCTTAAGCCTTTCTCTATAATATTTTCAAAATTTTCGAATAGTAACTTAAAACTCAGCTTGGGTACAAATGGTTTATCTATTAAGTTGAGATCCGTCATGAAGATTAGCTTTGTATTTTTATTATAATTACTTCGTTAGATAAGAAACGTCTTATTTAGACTGAGGTTGCTTATTTTTGATTGTTCCTGCTGTAATTTACTATAATCGCCTATTAAATTTACCATCTTACTATGAATTCTGACCTAATTAATATCTCTAAGGCCGAAATAAGAAAATATTTTAACAAGGATGGTCAAGACTATCATTGTCTTAAGCATTCTGTTCAAGTACATGATGCAGCTGTCACGATATCGAAGGTAGAAGGTATAGATGAGAAGGAAGTATTCTTATTGCAATTAGCCGCTCTGTATCATGACGTAGGTTACGCTGAGAGACCAGATGGACATGAGGAAGTGAGTGCAAGAGAGGCCGAAAAGTTTTTGCTGCAGAATAACGCCTCAGAAGAAGATATTCTCACAGTGAAGAACATTATACTCGCGACTAGAATAAATGCAAATCCCACCACAAAGCTCGAGAAAATAATAAAAGATGCAGACTTGTCCCATCTTGGTCAAAGCAACTATAATGAAGTAACTCAAAAACTAAGAAGAGAGAAGAAAGAAATGTTTAAAATAGAGCAATCAGATAAAGATTGGCTTCAAGAAAATATTGACTTCTTAGAAAATCATAAGTGGCATACTGCGGGTGCTAAGAAGCTTTATAATAAAACTAAGAAGCAGAATCTAAAGCAGCAGAAAAAAGAATTGTCAAAAATACTGAAAGACGAAAAAGCGCAGATCCCAGAGAAAGGTATAGAAACGATGTACCGTGTTGCATTAAGAAATCATAACCAACTGAGTAAAATCGCTGACAACAAGGCTAATATTATGTTGTCTATCACGACTATAATGATGTCACTGATTTTATCTTCATTAGCCCCTAAGATAGATAATAATGAGAAGCTACTTATTCCTACAATAATTATTGTATTAGTATGCCTAGTCACTATGATCTTCTCGATTTTAGCTACAAGACCTAAGGTCAGTTCTATGCCTTACAGTCGAGAAAGTTTAGTAGGTGGCAAAATCAATATTCTGTTCTTCGGTAATTTTTTTAATATCCCTCTACAGGAATTCGAGTGGGGGATGAAGCAGTTAATGAAAGATAAGGATCTTCTCTATAGTTCTCTATCCAAAGATCTGTATTTCTTAGGGATTGTATTAGCTAAGAAATATAGGCTATTGCAGTACGCTTATGGCGTATTTATGTTTGGATTGATATTATCAACATTTGCCTTTATATGGGCTTTCATTCAGTAACCAATTATCTGATGTCAATGAGAATAGTCGTTTTTGTATTAAGTGTATTAGTATATAGTTGTAGCCCTGGAGCCGGTCCTGAGCCTGCAGTGACGTCGAGTATCGATAAGGTCAAGTCATTGTCAGAAGCGGGTTCTTATAACTTACAGTCGCCTGACTCTACTTTTATATTAGATTCTGATCTTAAAGAGATTTCTGGATTAGCATATGACAGTTCTGATAATACATTAATAGCAGTGGATGACGAGAGCGGATATTATTATCACTTAAGTGTAGATGATGGTAAGGTAATACGGAAAGTCAAATTTCATAAGAAAGGGGATTATGAAGCTATAGCATATCTGGAATCTAAAGTGGTTGTAGCTAAGAGTTCTGGTAACTTATATATGAATAGCGATAGTTCTGCTAATTCTATAGTGCTTAAGAATCAACTTAAGAGTAAGAATGATGTAGAGGGCTTAGTGTATGTTGCTGATGATAATAGTCTGCTTATCGCTTGCAAGGGCTCTATGATGGAGCAAGGTGATAATAAGAATGCTAAGGGTATATATAAATATTCTCTTAGAGATAATGTGCTGAGTGATGAGCCGTATCTCATTATTCCTATAGACGATATAGAGGCTTTCATTATATCTAAGATGGAATCAAAATCTAAATTCGCCCTTAAGAAGATCACTAATAGGCTAAGGAACTTTGCACCATCAGGTATCGCTATACATCCATCTGATAAGGATATGTATATCATATCTGCAAGGGGAAGTATCCTCGTCATATATGACCAATATCTTAAGCTTAAGGATGTTGTATTACTCAATGATAAGACAGTCCCTCAGCCAGAGGGTATATGCTTTGATGATAATACCAACCTTTATATCTCTACAGAGGGACAAGGATTTTCTGGTAAAATATTTAAGTATCTCGCTATAGACTAAGAGTTATAGCTTAGGTTTAATGCTTACAAGCAATGTATTGGTTCTAATTAGCTCACCTTTCTTACCGTCAAGCATTTTTTGTAAAGACACAACTATTGATAATAGGCAATCGAGATTTGATACCTTGCTATAGATTTAAAAATATAAATGAATTTATGATAAAAATAATTCTCGTCTCTTAGTATTAGGGGGTTATATATGTAAGTCTAAGGTTATTAATAACTTAGGGATAAGAAGTCCTTGTCCGGATATTTTCAGCATATAATATTTGTCATTTTTTTAGTTATTATTTGCTTGTCAGCATAGGGGTATATTGTCGTATTACTGTCTATATATCAAAGGGTGTTATTAAAGGTATTTTAAAAAAGCGTTCCACTTAAAGAAGTGAGACGCTTTTTTTGTGTCCGTACACGATCATTGAGTAACGAATAGTGTGTGATAGTAAGAAAATTGACAAAATGATAAAAAAGTAAAAAATAATTTGATGCTCGATAGGGGTAAGGGGCAGTATTACTGTCTATATATCAAAGGGTGTTATTAAAGGTATTTTAAAAAAGCGTTCCACTTAAAGAAGTGAGACGCTT
>CALLAG010000158.1 GCA_938002705.1 uncultured Saprospiraceae bacterium
TATGCTATAGTAATTGTAACTCACTGTAAGTCAAATGAATATATACTAAGGTCATTTCGTTAGTTAATAAATTTAATCTTTTTTATTAATATAAATAGGATCATCGCCTAAGCTATTTTTTTATATCTTTTATTATCACATAAAGGGGCCTGTATGATTTCATTTTTTTTGTAATTGATTATTGATCAAGTAAATAATCCATTCATATGTGAAAGCGCTACTTTTATAGGCTTAGAATATGCTATAGAATGATATCATGAATTTATTTCCATGGAGCGTGATATAATATTTGATATTGGCATTTATTCTAATTGTAATCATGATCGATTTTGTTTTTACTAAATGGGCCTAAAAGAAATGCAGTATAATTTTTATTCTTTTTTTACTAAGTACTCTTTGCTTGAAGATTATGGTTTTACCTCGGGGTTATTTAAACGGATTTTCCGTAAGGTGTTACCCGATGTACCTCGCGATAATGCTATAGAGTATCTCTTAGCAGAGTCTGATTATACAGTCGATCAAGTTTTGGATCTTTTAGATTTCGGATCTATTCATACAGGTAAGATATCAGATGAGCTTAATCTGAGTATTAAGGCATTAGGTGCTAAGATTGTGGCCTTTGGTCTTGATAATGATATAGTCACTAATTTTAGTTTTTTGGATATTGATTTTGAGCCTTTTGAAGCTCTATTAGAACATCTCAATAATCTGCAAAAGATAGAGCCGAAGGAACTCTCTACACTTTCAGATACATTAGAAAAGTTTAAAGCCTTGATCGTCTTGATTAGAAAAAACAAAAATGAAATAGGTACCAATCTGCATCTGACAGTTACTACGAGAAGGATATCTGAATATATCGCAAGGATGGAGGAGTTGCTTTTACTTAAGTCCAATATCAATTCAAGAAAGCACTGGAAAGAGATATTCGATACCTACCTAATCTATTATAGATCTAAGAATAGCATAAGTAGATTTGTTATACGTCATATTGACCTTGTAGCATTAGAGGTGGTAGAGCATACTTCAAGTAAGGGTGAGCAATATATATCACAAAGTAAGCGAGAGTACTGGAAGTTCTTCAGAAGGTCATTACTTGGTGGTGCTATCATTTCTGTATTTGCATTGATTAAGATTCTTTTAGATCAATTTGCTCTTAGCCAGTTAGGTAATGCTTTTTTCTATAGTATCAATTATGCGGCTTGCTTTATATTAGTCAAACAGTTTGGGGGCATTATAGCTACTAAGCAGCCTGCCGTTACTGCCTCCACTATTGCGAAAGGCATAGACAGTAATGATAGATTAGAAATAGACTCTATTAATAGTATTACTGAATTGATTAGAAAAGTATCTCGCAGTCAATTTATTTCTATCATAGGTAATTTCTTAATGGCTATACTTTTTGCATGCTTTATTGCTTTGATATTTGATTTTTTGGGTTTTGATCAAGTGCTGGAATCTATCGAGCCTAAGTATCTTATAGCAAAGACAACACCTTCTATTAGCTTAGTATTCTTTGCTACTATAGCTGGTATTTTCTTGGCATTAGCAGGACTGATATCTGGTTACATAGATAATAAGGTAGTGGCTTCTAATATTGCCTATCGGATTATTAATAGTAAGCGTTTTCTTAGAAGTACTGCACTGGCCGATTATGTCCAAAAGAAAGCTGGAGCTCTTATAGGTAATATATGCTTAGGTTTTCTTCTGGGCTCAGCTTTTCTATTGAGTTACATATTGCCCTTTGCTATTGATATAAGGCACATCGCTTTTAGTTCTGCTAATGTTGGTTATTCCATGATGACTTACGACTTCGATTATCAGATTGTTGCTTTTGCTATATCGGGGGCACTACTTATAGGTCTTGTTAATTTTTTAGTGAGTTTTTCTATCACACTATCTCTGGCATTAAAGTCGCGAGGTGCTAGTCTACGTATATTGCCTAAGTTAATGTGGAGTATACTAAAAGATTTTATTAAAAGTCCACTGAGTTATTTCATATTTAGAAATGATAAGGTGATTAAAGAAAAGTAAGTGTCACACTGAAGTTTAATATGTGCATTGTCATCTCTTGTCATAATGAGGACTATTACTTCCTAAGCATGATCAATTATGCTTTCAGACAGTCTATTGCATTGTGAATAAATAATACCATCAAAGGGAGTGCCCTTATATATTCACTTTTTAATTTTATAGCAGCCATGAAATTTTTACAGAGGTGATATAGGGGCTCTATGGATTAGGTATATTTGGTCAGCTCAAATCTTATTTATTATGAATAGTGTCGTTACATTTTCTTTGATATTTATCATTATCACATGTCTACCTTCTTGTAGTAATCCTAAGCATAGTAATAATAAAGATCTTATCACTCGACCAATTATGACTAAAAAGTCAGAAGTCGAAGTAGAGGATATTGATCCTTACTTTACAGAAGTGTCATCGATCACGAGTGCTACAGGTCCCAGAAATATAACACGTAATATATTGCAAGATAAGCGTGGTGTGGTATGGATGGCAAGTTGGGAAGGTATCATAAGTTATGATGGAACCATATTTACTAATCATACCAATAAGGATAGCCTGAGAAAATTCCACGTATTTTCTGTGTTTGAAGACAGTGCAGCTAATATCTGGTTCGGTACTATAGGTGCTGGAATCTACAAGTATGATGGTAGTACATTCACTAACTATACTACTCATGATGGTCTCGCTCATAATAGTGTATCCTGCTTCTATGAGGATAGTAAGCAGCAATTGTGGATAGGCACTGAGGGCGGTATAAGTGTATATGATGGTGACACCTTTAAGAACTATACCATGTCAGATGGCTTAGCTGATAATGATACTAACTGTATCGTAGCTGATAATAATGGGGTGATCTGGATCGGATCTCGAGGTTTGGGATCTATGTATGATGGAACAACTTTCACTAAAATAATCAATACCGATGGTCGCTTTTTTAATAATGTAAGGACTATAATCAGGGATTCTGATGGCCATATGTGGTTAGGAGGTAATGATGGACTATGGAAGTATGATGGACATGAATTTACTAACTATACCAAGGATTTTGTTGGTTTTATATTTCAGGATGCGCATGACCGGATATGGATAAGTACTGACTTAGGCGATGATAGTAGGATATGGGCATTGTTAAGATATGATGCTATGGCTATTAATAATCCTCAAATAGAACCAGCTATTATATTGCAAAAAGAAAACATGTTCTTCGGCATAGCAGAAGATACTGATGGAGGTATCTGGCTCGGTAGCCTGAGTGGTGTATGCCGTTATGATGGCGTAGGTTTTGATTGTTTTGTAGATTGATTTTAATCGTATCCAGTTTTATTGTTACTGGTTAGGTATTAACATTATGGAGTAATTTATTATAAAATTCTATTACGTTAATCACGGATTAGTCTACCTTTATTTGTGATGGAGAATAGTAAGTCATTAGTTAATGTAGTTGTCGTGAGTCTTATGGTAGTAAGCTCATTCGTCTGTAATCCTAATCAGGTACAGTCAGATGCAATACTTGGTAATTCTACACCCTCGATGAGAGGAGTCTGCTGGGTCGCTGGAGACTCTATCGCAGAACATAATATACAACAGATAGCAGATGTCGGTGTTAACTGGATATCGCAGACGCCGTTCGGATGGATGGAGGGTATAGACAGTCCTGTGGTGCATGGTAATTTTGATAGAGCATGGTGGGGAGAGAATGATAGAGGTATCATATATACTACCGAGCTATCAAGAACATCGGGCATCAAGACTATGCTGAAGCCTCATATATGGCTCCATGCGGCTGATGGTAAGTGGCGTTCTGATATTGCGATGAATAGCGAAGAAGAATGGGAGCAGTGGTT
>CALLAG010000159.1 GCA_938002705.1 uncultured Saprospiraceae bacterium
TAAGTAAGGCAGCTTAACTTTATTGTAGATCACCACTTTAGATGCGATTTTAGTTCGTCCCATTTTTGATTACAATAATAATTTACACATAGAGTATTATTGCAGATGAAGTATTAGTCTACATAAATGCCTCCTATATTATGGTGACGAACTAAATATTGTAGTGCATAATTGTATGCTTCGTAGTATATTGTACTTATCAAAAAAGCACGGTTACCCTTATATTAGTACCTAAGATTTTCTTGAGACTAAGTAATATAGCTTGCATAGGAATCCATAGATCAATTTGATCAAGTGTAATTAAGAATCGTAGCTCACTATCTGATGAAAAAGAATATCAATAAAATAATAGAATCTTACAGATTCGAAGATGACAAGAAAATTATTGTAACAACTATCGTCATCAACTTAATTTTCTTAGCAATATTTTTAATGATTGATTGGACAAACATATATGCGGATATAAGAACTCAAATCTGCCTATTCATAGGCATATCATACGCAGGCTTGTATAAATATTACGATTGGAAATCTGCCAGCATAAACATATTGGTCATGTTACTGTATTTATTTCTACTCTTATTCGAGTTCGTTTATTGTGGGATTCCTAATAGCCCTCTTTCAATAGACGAAAACATATCAAAGGGGACATTACTTGAATTATTAACTTCCACTTTTCCATACATATACATCTTCCTCAGAATAGGCGCCATACTACCTCTGATAAAAATAATTTTCAGTAGCAGAATGATAAGCAAGGCCATTTCTCGATGATCATTACTCTTGACTTTATAATGCTGTGCTATGCTACTCCACTTTCAATAACAGTTGCGTTCGTGTGACATGCGAGCTTGTATTCTTAGCTCGTAACAGATATATACCATGTTCTAATTCGCTGAGATCATTATTGGTATCTTCCACAAGAGCCTTGATCAAGACACCATCGATTGTATACAGAGTCAGCTGAATATTCTTATCATTAGATTTAATATATAATACATCAGAAAATGGATTAGGATATATCTCATAAGCTGGCTCTTTATATGCGATGGTCACAGAAGACAGTCCATCATACTCATAAGCTCCTATATCGGACTGACCATCTTGTAACCTATCATTCCCCTCTATGTCTATTGGTGGTGAGATACTTGCATCTGCTGCATTGATGAGAACACTACCCTCTTTTAGATGGAAATCAAAATTAAGGTAGTCAACAAAATTAGCCTCATAGTCCTCATAAGATGTCAATGTTACATTATGACCTACCTCAGCGTCTACGACTAACTGATTAGTCACATTATTCTTAACGATACAATTGCTACTTGGCGTGCCGTCCTTATCATCATCTATTCTTATCCATGAGGCACCCGGTGATATATTCGGTGTAGGATCTATAACGGTGTTATTGATTATCTGACAATTATTAGCTCCCAGAAATGTAATGCCATGCCAGTGATCCACATATATGAGATTATTAGCTACATACCAATTATTGTATATACCATCAAAGCAGCCTATGCCTTGCAGTGGTCCATTAAGAGGTCTATTCGGATCGTCTGTATTGATAATTATGTTAGCTATGATTTTATTATCATCTACTACCAGTCCCGTAGTGGTGAATGATTGTATCCCATCATCATGATTATCATCTACATCGTAGCAGTTCTTGATCAGGTTAGATTCGAATGTTATATGTGAGCCTAAGACTCTCATACCGTCTCCTGAAAAATTAATAATACTATTGTCCTTAGCTATGATATAGTCCCCAATAGCGTTGATACCATGATCTACATTAGTCACTACATTGTTCGTGGCTACCATAGAGTCACCACTCATATGTATGCCTGAGCTCACATTACTGAGCCAACCATCTGCTGTAGCCCATGGCTGGGAGGCACTATATATATTACAATCAATAATCTCAACATGAGAACAGGGGCCATGAAAACCATGGGTCTCAAAGTAGACTAATCTGTCATTGATATATTCTCCATAAGGTTCGGAGCTAATGTTTAAGTTTTTAAAACACCAGTACTTTCCGCTTTGGATATGTAGAGATTTCAGAACAACATTCTCACCCACGGCACCTATGATATAAATAGGTTTTTCGTTGCTATAGTTTCTTAAGAATACCTCGCCGTGAAGACCTTCTAATAGAATAAGAGTATCACCACCTGTTATGGGAGCATCCTCATTCTTGATTACAAGACTACTGACCATAGGATCATAAGGAAGATTAGAATATTCAAAAGATTCTATCATATCGCCTTCTATAACTTCTTGTAGAGAAGACCATGGGCTATCTGATGAGCCATCATTATTTATGGAGCCATTATTAGGATCTAAATAATATGTACTCCCAATAGCATGTAGGATATTAAAGAAGAATAGGATACAGAATATAATTTTCATACGATAGTATCTTTGTCTTAAGTAGGTCAAAGTTAAGCCCCTCAAAAGGAAAACGAACAATTGCCCATTCCCATCTTAATTATCTTTTTTCTTCTAGAAACGTTGCTTTTACTCATTGAGTCCTGCATAACAGATTATTCTTCAATAAAAAGAATAGATGATATCATAAGTCGATAATCTGACTACTTAGGTTCGAACCAAAGCGCAAATTCATCGGTCTTACCTGACATATAGTTAATGCATATCTCACTACCAGCAGCAATATCTTTTGTAGCTAAGAAATGAATTTCGTTATCACCGTATACTAATTCAAAATCTGCATTAGGTATATCATTATGGTTATAAAGCGAACCGTACCCTAAGGCTATAGCCGAAGTATGATGTTCTGCATTCCATAGAAAATAATAATCATGAAGCAACGTTTTGTGAATATGGAGTGTATCATCTTTAGACAAGATGATGACCGGACATATCTCTATGATACTTCCTTGAGTAATGTCGGAAGCGGTATAGACGCTGCGTCCTTTGTGGATATTGTCTACAATATATAATGATGCAGATTGTGTCGTAAGCAAGTTCTAAAAATAATTAAGTGTTAATATTTATATACTATTCCACGAAAATAAACTAACTTTTGCATGATGTAATAGATTAATACGTGTAATCCGATAATCATGAATAGAACTAAGCTCTATTAGCTTACACAAATGTACTATGAAACGACGAACCAACTTCCTACTTCTCATTAGCTTATGCTTTAGTACCTGGAGCTTTAGCCAAGATTTACACTTTTCTAATTATTACTATTCTCCACTCTACTTATCACCAGCTAAGACTGGCGCCTTTGCAGGTACCTATCGATTAGGTGCTAATGTCAGAGATCAGTTTAGCTCCTTTATAGAGAAACCATACCAATCACTCATGGCATATGCTGATATGCCTATTGCCTTTGGCCTAAAGCCTCATCACTGGATCGGTGTAGGAATGAATGTATATAGCGATAGAGCAGGTGATCTCGGTCTCGGTAATACAGGAGCACATCTAAGTGTAGCCTATCATTATGCCTTAGATCCAGGCTATAAGACTGTCATTACTGCAGGTGTACAATACGGTATGACTCAGAGGACTATCAATAAGGACAACTACAGAAGCGAAATGACTATTAATGGAAATATAGATCCTGATGAAAATCTATTAAATAATTTCAATCCATCACTCAGTGATATCAACTTCGGTCTGAGCCTCAAAAACTGGACATCTAAGACATCCTATATAGATATAGGCGCTTCATTATATCATCTCACACAATCAGACTTTAGATTTAATAGTTCTACTATCGACAACCCTGTAAGAAGAAGGATCAATGCTTATGCAGAATATCATATCCAGAGCACTGATCAGTTAGCTATAAAGCCTATCATTGTCTACTCTAAAATGTTCTTATTCCAAAACCTATTCGGGCAGATGAATATGGAATATCGACCTAATAAAAAATCAGATACTATTATAAAAGGAGGCCTCGGCTATCGTGTAGGTGATGCCGTGCAGTTACTGGCAGGTATGATCTACAAAGGCTGGGATGTAGGCATCGCCTATGACCTTACTGTATCATCTGCAGCAAGCTATACTAATAGACAAGGAGGGATAGAGTTAGGTATAAAAAGAATAATAATAGCCAATAGAAAGCCTAAGGTTAAGCCAAAGGAACTTTGCCCAAGATTATAAAAAACAACAATCCATATATTATGCTCAATACTCTCATTAGGTACTGTCTCATCTCATTGGTTATAGGTCTTACCGCTCCTATTAGTGTCATAGCCCAACCATTACACCATACGAACAATGACCTGCCATGTGTCAATAAAAACTACAACCTCGCAGCTCATGTGGCAGTAGATTCTGCAGGCAGGTTACCATTGTATACGATTCCTGAGTTAGATACTATGATATCTAGACTGAATGAATTCTTCAGCCCCATATGTGTGTCATTCTCGTTATGCGAGTATAACATTCTCGAAAACGACTATTCCTTAGGCATTATCAAAAATGCACCCATCTCCGAAAGAGAACAACTGCAAGAGCTCAAGACAAGATTTAATCTCAGGCGTAGGATTAATGTATTCTTCTTAGATTCTATTTCAAGACGAGATTGCGGGACGAGCACATTTGAAGGTATCCTTACCCGTGATGATGCCAGTATATTTACCGAACTAAATTGTATCGATAATATAGAAGGACAAGTGGCACATCACCTCGGTCACATTTTTGGTCTAAGAAATACATTTGGTGGTATCGGTTCCGAACTCGTTGATGGATCTAATTGTGCTACGACTGCTGATCGGATATGCGATACTCCTGCAGATCCATTTGGGCAATACAATCCCACCCCGGAGGAGCAGGCACTTATTAATATAGGAGAATTAGAGAACCGCTATTATGGTGTATCATGCGAATTTATATATGAAGTAAAAGATGCAAATGGTGAATACTATCAACCCGATATGGGTAATATTATGTCAGCGTATCCCTGCAAGTGTGGATTTACACAAGATCAATATAGATTGATGGTAGAGACGATTTTAAGATCAGACATTAGACACTTTTAATCTTGATACTATGAAAAACCTAATCACTTATATACACATCATAGTTATTCTCATCTTGGGAACACAGTTCTTACAAGGACAGACAGCTAGCTCTACAGCAGGTTGTGCTGAACTCAAAGTAGAATTTACTGCTCCAGCAGCCTCAAGTCATTACTGGGTATTCGGAGATGGTGCATCCAGTGTCTCAGACCTACAGAATCCCGTCCATTCTTATGTACAACCTGGCACATATACAGCTCAGTTATTTGACGTAGAAGGTGGTACCCAAGTCGGAGATGATATAATCATTACTGTCTACCCGCCTATCAAGTTTGAGATAGATGCAGATGTCAGATCAGGCTGTGCTCCATTAGAAGTAAATTTCACAAGTACATTAGACATACATCCTGATATCGAGATAGAGGATATAGTATGGACCTTCGGTGATGGAAGTAGTGCCTCTGGCGAAAACACAAATTACACCTATACTTCGAGCGGCGTATTCACTGTATCCGTTAAGGTCATCACTAAGGACAGAATCAAATGTGACGAGCCCGTTATATTTGAAGATTATATAACAATAGAAGGCGTACGTACAAGCTTTAGAATCAATAAAAACTCATCATGTAACGTCCCTGATAATTTTGTTTTCACTAACACAACAGATGCTGAAGAAGGGACTACATACATGTGGGATTTTGGGAATGGAGAATCAAGTTCTGATGAAGGACCACATAGCATAGAATATACATCTGAGGGTCTCTACTTTATCACATTGACATCAACGACGCCTAATGGCTGTATTACGTCATCTAAAAGATCTATTAATATAGGAGCTCCGACCATAGAACCTACATATCCTGACACTGTATGCCTCAGTTCTGAGTTCAGATTATCACATAATACTATTGCTAAAGATTTTATCTGGGACTTTACAGGATCTGATATAGATACAACGAGATACGACAGAATTACTAATATCAAGCAACCTACTATAGCATTCGAAAGTCTCGGCATTCAGACATTTACACTTACGGCCATTGCTGAAGACAGCTGTGAGACTACTGTCACTCTGAGTGTAGTCGTATATCAACCAGATGCATCCTATACACTCGGACCTGACATCACTTGTAGTGACAATATTTTTATAGAATATACTGCTAATGATCCTAATCTACTACAGTACACTTTCAATAATGACTTTAATGGAGGAGGAGTAGATATAACCAGAAATACTCCTACCGGTGCTAATCAATATATGCACCCTGAGAGAGACGAGTACTATATTAACTATCTGGACTCGACTGTGACACGCTTGATAGTAGAATCTGTACATGGATGCAGGGATACTGTACTTAATAAGTTTTTCTTACAGAAACCTGAAGCCTTTTTCTTACCCGATGTAGTTAAAGGTTGTATCCCCTTTGATGTAAATTTTATGGACTTAAGTTTCTCAGAAAATGAAGTTCAGATAAGAGCATGGGATTACGGAGATGGCGAGGATGACTTCTTTCTCAGAGATGATACTCTGATCACACATACATATACTACCGCCGGTCTACATAGAGCCGTACTAACGATTACTGACGTGAATGGCTGTAGAGATGTATCAAGAGAAGTAGAAATAATAGCTATAGACAAAGATACGATACCGGGAATTGGAACTCCAGTTCAGTGTCCCGAATTAGTATTCTGCGTTGGTGATACGGTAGCATTAGCAGTACCTACAGATCAGATTAATACGAACCTCCATATAGAGTCTGACGAAGGCCGGTTCAACCATTGCTGGAAAGAGCAAGAAGCTTTCCATACTTATCAATACCCGGGTGTATACCCTGTTAGCGCTACCTTAGAATTCTTTACGATATTCATAGATTCTCTAGGTGCTGCTTGTGATATAACTATAGAAGGTTCAAGATCTGACATCGATTATAATATAGAATGCGACAACCCTTATGTAGTTAATCTTAATAGCGAAAAAAGTATCAATGCAGATGAGTACACATGGTATGTAGGAGATAAAGAAATATCTAACGATCGTGCATTATCCTATACATTTGACGAACGTGGTGAGTATACGATATACTTAGAGACAAGTCAGAATGGTGTAGACTGTATGCACAGAGATAGTGCTACAATATACATTACCGATATCATCGCAGATATCAGTATACCTGACATAGCATGTGCAAGTAATCCTACGCCACTTGATGCCTCGGGATCACAAGATGTACATGATATGTGCCATGCTGGCTATATATGGCAGTTTGAAAATCAGAGACCAAGAGAAGTCAATGATAGCATACTTAACCATACACTGCTGCCTGGATTTCAGACAATCACATTAATCGCAGAAGATATTAATGGATGTACTGATACTGTCTCAGCGACAACGACAGTCTATGACTTACAAGCTGAT